>CAYQRI010000011.1:0-30411 GCA_964420085.1 uncultured Ruminiclostridium sp. | reverse complement strand
AACTCAACAATTTAGGAGGCATAACACAATGATTGCACTTCAGTGGCAGGACAAGGTTCTCTCCCTTTTGGATCAGTCCAAATATCCGGCAGAGGAGGTTTGGCTTTCCTGCACCAGTTTAGAGCAGACGGTCGAAACTCTCTCCTCTGGTGCCATTCTCGACGACAAGGTCGCCGCCATCGCCGGTGCCTATGGCTACTGTCTGGCCGCCATGGAAGCCGAAGCTGCGCTCGGCACCCCTGCGTTTGACGAAGCATTGGACAAAGCAAAGGCTTTGCTGCTTGCCAGCCGCAACAGCTCCCGTGACATGATGCGAGCCATCTATGAGATGGAGCATCCCCCTGCGTCCTATACGAAAAACGTGGACCGTCTGACCACCATTTTGGCGACTGCCGTCACCTTTGAACGGCAGCAGGTCATTGCCGACCGCAACACCTGTCGCAACGGCACCGATATGATGGGCGAAGGCACACGGCTCCTGCTCTGCACGGATCGTGGTGCATTCCACTCCGCCTCTCCCTGCGGTGCCTTAGGCATTGCACGCCGTGGCGCCAAGCGAGGCATTTTGGAGCAAGTCACCCTCTGCGAGGGTCGCCCTGCGCTGGCTTCCTCCCTTTTGGCATACGAATTAACGGTGAAGGATCAGGTGCCCTGCACCCTCATTCCCGACCACGCCGCCGCCACCTTCTTGGCTCGTCAAGGGGCACATTTGGTGCTCACAGACGGCATCTCCGTGGCAAAGAACGGCGATCTCATGGCACCTGTCGGCACCTATGAGCTGGCCATCTCCTGCTATTTCCACTCCATCCCCTTCTACGCCGTTTTGAATGCAGACGACGTAGATTTGACCTTGGAAAACGGTACGTCCTTCGGTCAGGCAGAGGGCGAGCCCAAAGCCGTCACGACCTGTGGCAGCACAGCGCTGCCCTGCGGCACGGCAACCGGCTGGACACCTGCCTATGACGTAGTGCCCGCCTTTTTGGTCACCGGTCTCATCACCGACCGCAGCATTGCCTGTGCGCCCTATGAGGAGACCTTAGAAACCTTGGTACACCATACCCCAAAAAAGATGATCGTCAATTTCGACAGCTAACACACTTTGCCGCACTTAGGAAAATGCGGCCATACACTCTGTCGAAAGCCGCTGCAATTCCTTCCCCAGCTCCTCAAACGCCATCCCACGGGAGGCCTTGACCAAAATGACTGCCCCTGGCTTAACCAGGGTTTGCAGCATGGTCTTGGCCTCCTCTTTTGTTTCCGCATATAGGGCTTCCGGCACACCTGTTTGACGAGCACCCTCAAAAATATGCTGTGCCAGCTCTCCCACCGCCAAAACAGTGTCGATGCGAGCGACAGAACCCGCATATTCGCCGACGCTTTGGTGCAGCTCCGGTCCCAAGATGCCCAATTCAAACATATCGCCCAAAATGGCGATGCGTTTTGTGCCGTCGCTCTGTCCTAAGACCTCCAACGCCGCCCGCATCGATTGCGGGTTTGCATTGTATGCGTCGTCCAATATGGTGATCTCCCCGCATTTTATCACATTCATCCGCATTTTGGTCGGAACAAACGCAGCAATGCCCTGTGCCATTTCCGTTGCCGTCATGCCAAAATGCTCCCCAATGGCGCACGCCATCAGAACGGGATAGATCATGTGCTGTCCCAGCGCCGGAATCAGCGTAGAGAAATGTTCCGTGGGTGTTTGGATGGTGCATTGCAGACCATCCGACCCCATTTGACAGATTTCCGACGCCCGATAAGGAAGGTTCTCCCCTCGACCGCAAAGAATCGTTCGGGGAAGAACCGTGCCCTCCAAGGAACGAAGCAGGGGATCATCGCCATTGAGAATCGCCAGACCCTCCGCCTTCATGGGATTGAAAATCTCACACTTTGCCTTGAGAATATTCTCCCGACTGCCCAGATTTTCGATATGGGCATCGCCAATGTTCGTAATGACTGCCACGTCGGGGCAGATGATTTGGGTGAGATAAGCAATCTCTCCGAAGTGATTCATGCCCATTTCCAGCACGCAAAGCTCATGCTCGGGACGCAGACGAAACAGCGTCAGCGGCAGCCCCAATTCGTTATTGAAATTCCCCTCTGTTTTCAGCACGTTGAATTTCCGCCCCAAAACAGCGGCGATCATATCTTTTGTTGTGGTCTTTCCCACGCTACCTGTAATCCCGATCACCGGAATGTTGAATTTGCGTGCATAGGCCTTGGCGACCTGACCAATGCCCTCGATTGTGCTCTTTACCTGAATGTAAAATTTATCGGGCAGCAGGGTCTCCGGCACCTCCTCAGTCAGGCAGCCGACAGCACCGTTTTCCAAGGCGGCAGTGATGTAACGATGTCCGTCCGTCTGCTCGCCGCGCAGGGCGACAAAAAGGGCACCTGGATGCACCACTCGGCTATCTGATTCTACGGAAGAAATGGTCTGCGCCAAGCAATCTGTTTGATTAAGCAGAATACCGCCCGTTGCGTCGAGCAGCTCCTGAACTGTCATAGGCTCCATTGCGTTCTCCTTCTCTTTTACGTCCCACGTTCCTGCAAGGAGCGTTCGATGATCTCCTGACAAAGCGCCGCATAATCAATGCCCACCGCCGCCGCCTCCTGCGGCACCAGACTTGTGGGGGTCATCCCGGGCAGGGTGTTGATTTCTAAGAACCAAGGGGTTCCTTCGGTATCCACAATGAAATCCGCACGGGAATAGACCGAAAGCCCCAAGGTCTGATACACCGTCATCGCCGCCGTTCTGATCTCTGTTTCCCACGCTTCGGGGATGGGTGACGGACAAATTTCCTCGGCCGCACCGGGCTGATATTTATTTTTATAGTCATAAAATCCTGTTTTGGGGATGATTTCGATAGATGGCAACGCCCGCTCCCCCAAGATACCCACCTGAATTTCCCGTCCCGCAACGTATTGCTCCAACACGCAGCGTCCGCCAAAGGCAAGCCCTTCCAAAAGCGCCTTGCGCAGTTCCTTTTTTGTGTGGGCAATGGCGACGCCAATCGAGGAGCCGCTGTCCACAGGCTTCACCACACAGGGCACGGCGGTGGTGCTGGTCAGGTGATCCACATCCTTTTCGGTGTAATCCACACGACGCCACGCAGGGGTTTTGACCGCAGAGCCTGCAATGAGACGTTTGGTTAGATCCTTATCCATGGCGAGCGCAGAGCTGAGGTAACCGGCTCCGGTATAGGGGATTCCCATCAGATCAAAGGCCGCCTGAATTCTGCCATCCTCTCCGCAGGTGCCGTGGAGCGCCAAAAAAACGATATCCGCTTGACCGCACAGCTCCAGCACCCGTTCGCCAAATTGATTTTTACTGGTATCCTTCCGCAATGCCTTAATTGCTTCTAAATCAGGTGCGGCAGGGTCTACCTTTTTCCCCGTTTCCAAGAGCGGAGCATCAAAGTAGTCTGCCACACTGCCCGGGTAATTTTCCAGTCCGAAATATAAATCAACCATCGCCGCTCGATGCCCCAATCCACGCAAAGCCTGCGTAATCATGGTTCCGGATGAGAGGGATACGTTTCTTTCCGGGCTTAAGCCGCCCGCTAACACAGCAATTTTCATCTCACAGGTTCTCCTTTTCGATGCGGTTAGATAGTGGCATTATAGCACATAGCAGCGAAAATCTCAACCAAAACCAACCGCCCGAATCTCCCAGGAAGCAACAGGAAGCACAAGTCGAAGGATTGGACCAATAAAAAATGAGCGTACCGAAAAAAACGGTACGCTCATTTTTATTGGCAGAATGAAGGAATGAAACTTACTCCTTGTAGGCCAGAGCCTTGGGATCGGTTTCGCAAGCGTCTTCACAGGAGCCGCAGTCGATGCAGTCAGCAGTGACCAGGCAGACTTCCTTGTCGCCAGCCTTGCCTTCAACAATAGCAGAAGTGGGGCATTCGTCCAAGCACTTCTTGCAGAAAGTGCACAGTTCAGGATTGATAGTATACATAGTGTTAAGTACCTCCGATAAAAATTCTTGGCATTGACCATTGTACCACATCTTCTTAAAAATGCAATTCTAAATTCACCCTTTTTTATTGGTTATTTCTATAGTTTTAGGGAAAGATTTTTATAGACTTTACCCATAAGTAGCAAAAGAAAGGGATCTTTATGAAAAACACATTAAATTCGTCGCTTATTTCGGGCAGTCTCACGCCCAGTCTTGAGGGTGCCCCTTGCTCTAATAGCCATCAAAATCGCAACAAATCCGTCATTTCCTCCACCAAGCCACTTGTTCCCGGAAGAGAGGAGGGAATCGCATCAAAACCGTAACCTTCACTGCCTGTGCCCGTGAGAGCATCGAAGCGGCCGGCTCCATCTCCCAGCGCTTCGGGCATGATTATGTGGGCAGCGAGCATCTCCTGCTTGGCTTCTTACATCAGCCTCGCAGCGCCGCCGCTCAGCTTCTTTTGGATGCCGGACTCACCCGAAGCACCGTACAGGAGCAGCTCATCGCTCTGCGTGGAACAGGCGCTTCCCTGCCCTTTCGGCGGCATCTCACGCCACGCCTTCAAAAAATTATGGAATTTTCTGTCGCAGAAGCGATGCGTCTGCATCATAACCGCATCGGGAGCCGCCACCTGCTCTTGGGGCTGCTCCGCCAAGGGGACGGCGGCGCCGTCCGCCTGCTGCTCGATGCAGGTCTGCATCCTAGCACACTCTATCGCCAAACTGCCGTTTCTTTGGGCAGCGGCGGCTCCTATTTCCCAAAATCACGGGGTGAAAATGAGTATAATACCACCTCTGCTCCGCCCACCTCCCGTCTTTTGGAGCAGCATACCAGAGATATGCTGCAAGCCGCCTCTCACGGCCGTTACGACCCTGTCACCGGACGAGAGGAGGAAATCCGTCGTGTGATTCAAATTCTCATCCGACGCAGCAAAAACAATCCCCTGCTGCTCGGCGAACCCGGCGTAGGAAAAACAGCGGTGGTAGAGGGCTTGGCTCAAAAAATGGCAAGTGGGGATCTCCCCGAACCGCTCCGCCGCAAGCGGCTTTTGTCCTTAGATTTACCCTCAGTGGTTGCCGGCACAAAATACCGAGGGGAATTTGAGGAGCGCATGAAGCATATCTTAGCAGAGGTGACCCGTGCCGGAGATATCATTCTCTTTTTGGACGAACTGCACACCCTCATCGGAGCGGGCAGCGCAGAGGGCGCCATCGACGCCGCCAATATCTTAAAGCCCGCACTGTCCCGAGGTGAAATCCAGCTCATCGGCGCCACCACTACGGAGGAATACCGCCGTGTCATCGAAAAGGACAGTGCCTTAGAGCGGCGCTTTCAGCCCGTTTCCGTAGCGGAGCCGGACGAGACCTGTGCGCTGAGCATTCTGCAAACCCTTCTGCCCCGCTACGCCCGCCACCATGCCCTGCATTTTGAGCCGGAGGCTTTGACTGCAGCGGTTTCCCTCTCTGTGCGCTATCTGCCCAACCGCCGTCTGCCGGACAAGGCGATTGACCTTCTGGATGAGGCGGCCGCCGAAGCAAGGCTGCAAGCCTTAGACCCACCCGAGGAATTGCAGCTCATCGAAACACGCATCCAACAGACCGTTTTGGAACGGGACGATGCCATCGCTGGGCAGGAATACGAAAAAGCCGCCCGCTGTCGAGATGCCGAGGCCGATTTTCGTTGGGAGCTTGAGCAAAAGCGGAACCTTTGGAAAGCAGACCGTCCGGAGCCTGCCGTTTCTGCCGAAGCCGTCGCCCACGTCGTCTCTCAGTGGACAGGTGTTCCCCTGAGCACCTTGACCCAAAGCGACAAAGAGCGTCTGCTCCATTTAGAGGATGCCCTAAAGGAGCGTGTGGTCGGGCAGGACGAGGCCGTCACCGCCGTCGCCAAGGCCATCCGACGCAGCCGCACGGGACTCAAGGAACCCAACCGTCCCTGCGGAAGCTTTCTCTTTTTGGGACCCACAGGCGTGGGCAAAACGGAGCTTTGCAAGGCACTGGCTGTCTTGCTGTTTGGAAAAGAGGATGCCCTCCAACGCTTTGATATGAGTGAATTTTCCGAAAAGCATACGATCAGCCGTCTGACCGGCTCCCCTCCTGGCTACGTTGGGCACGAGGAGGGTGGACAGCTCACGGATGCCGTCCGTCAGAAGCCTTACTCTCTGCTGCTTTTTGACGAGCTGGAAAAGGCGCACCCCGATGTATGGAACCTGATGCTGCAAATTTTGGAGGACGGCATCTTAACAGATGCCCACGGAAAACGGACGGATTTCCGCAATACCGTTATCGTGATGACCTCCAATGTCGGAGGGGAGCGTCTGGGGCTTCCGCTGGGCTTTACCGGCGAAGCGGCACAGACTAACGCCGCCCTACAGCGAGAGCTTCGTCAGGTCTTCCGTCCGGAATTCTTGAATCGCTTGGATGAAACGATTATATTCCATCCGCTTACGAAAGAAAATATGACCGGCATCGCACGTAAATTACTTGCCGATTTTGCACAAAGACTCTCCGACTGCGGTGTCGGCTTTTCCCCCTCTGAATCTGCCGTTTCCCTGCTGGCGGAAAAGGGCTTCAGCAAGCAATATGGCGCCAGACCACTGCGCCGCCTGATTCGCAGTCAAATTGAAAACCCAACCGCCGATTTCCTCCTGCAAAATGTTTTAAAGAGGGGCGATACACTTTATTTAAATAATGAGGGTGAAACACTCGCCTTATCTACGCACGGCTGACCTCATATTTTGAAAAATATCTTGTTATTCTCAAATATGTTTAGGTTGTTTTTCGATAATCACTACGGTATAATAGGCAACGTATAATGAAAGAGCGTTTTGCTTTTAGAGGTGAAAATCATGGCATTGCGTATTGGAATTGACATTGGCTCCACCACTGTAAAGGTTGTGGTGCTGGATGAAGAAAACAAACTCCTTTTCCGCTCCTATGAGCGACATTACTCCAAGGCTCGTGAACGAGCCTGCGGAACCCTGCGAGAGCTAAAATCCCTTCTGAGCGGACAGCAAGTGGAACTGATTATGACAGGCTCTGCCGGTCTCGGTGTGGCAAAGGCAGCCGGTCTGGACTTCGTCCAAGAGGTCTATGCCACCGCCGCCGCCGTCCGCGCATTCATCCCTGATACCGATGCCGTCATCGAACTGGGCGGAGAGGATGCAAAAATTATATTCTTTGGGAACACCATAGAAGAACGAATGAATGGCTCCTGTGCAGGCGGCACAGGAGCATTCATTGACCAGATGGCTACCTTATTGGATGTTTCCGTGCAGGAGCTGGACACGCTTTCCCAAAATTATCAAAAAATATACCCCATCGCCTCTCGATGCGGTGTATTTGCAAAAAGCGATATCCAGCCTATTTTAAACCAAGGCGGTCGCAAAGAGGACGTGGCCGCCTCCATTTTTCAGGCCGTGGTGGATCAAACCGTCGCCGGACTGACCCAAGGACGGGAGCTTTCGGGGAAAATCGTCTTTTTGGGTGGTCCGCTCCATTTCCTCAAGGGACTGCGGGCACGGTTTGTCGAATCCTTGGAGCTGGATCAGGCGCACGCCGTTTTCCCCGAAAACAGCGACTGCTTCCCCGCCATCGGCGCCGCACTTTGCACCACCGGTACCCTGCACTCCTATGAGGAAATTCTCTCACTTTTGGAACAGGCAGCCTCCACCGGTATCCCTGCGGACACCATGCCGCCCCTCTTTTCCTCCCAAGAGGAGTACGACCGTTTTTCGGAACGACACCGTGCGATGACCGTCCCCACCGTCCCCATCGCTTCGTATAAAGGGGATGCTTACTTAGGCATTGATGCCGGCTCTACCACCACCAAAATGACACTCATCGACAAGGATGAGAATATTTTATATTCCTTCTATCATTCTAATTTGGGGAATCCCGTGAGCATCGTTCTTCCCCAACTAAAGCAGATTTACGAGCAGTGCGGCGACCGCATCGCCATAAAGGGTGCCGCCGTCACGGGCTACGGTGAGGATCTCATCAAAAACGCCTTCTCCTGTGACCTTGGCTTGGTGGAAACCGTAGCACACCTCAACGCCGCCCGTCATTTCATTCCCGATGTGGATTTTATCATCGATATCGGCGGGCAGGATATGAAGTGCTTTAAAATCCGCCACAATTCTGTGGACTCCATCCTGCTCAACGAGGCCTGCTCCTCCGGCTGCGGCTCCTTTATCGAGACCTTCGCCAAGGCGCTGAATTACGACATCGCTTCCTTTTCTCAGCTGGGGCTATTCGCTGCCCATCCCGTCAACCTTGGCTCCCGTTGTACCGTTTTTATGAATTCCTCCGTGAAACAGGCGCAAAAGGACGGTGCCTCCATTCAGGATATTTCCGCCGGACTTTCCATCTCCGTCGTAAAAAATGCAATTTATAAGGTCATCCGTGCCGCTTCGGCAGATGACCTGGGCAAGCATATTGTCGTGCAGGGCGGCACCTTTTTGAACGATGCCGTCCTCCGCTCCTTTGAGCTGGAGCTGGGTCGCAACGTCACCCGTCCCACCATCGCCGGTATGATGGGTGCCTACGGTGCCGCCCTTGCCGCCAAGCAGGCAGGGCTTTCTCAGTCTACCCTGCTCTCTCGGGACGCATTGGAGACTTTCACGCATGAGTCTCGCCCTGCCACCTGCAAGCTCTGCACCAACCACTGCTCCCTCACAGTCAACAAATTCGACGGTGACCGCAAATTCATTTCCGGCAACCGCTGCTCTCGCCCCCTAGGAAAGGAAAAGGCGGACATTCCCGATCTGCTCTCCTTCAAATATCACTACTTACGTTCCCTTGAGGGGAAGGGACAGGGTGACGGCTCCCGTGGAAAAATCGGTATCCCCTTCGGGCTGAATCTATACGAAAACCTTCCCTTTTGGTTCTCGCTGCTCACCAGCCTGAATTTCGAGGTCGTCCTCTCCCCCGAATCCACACGCGCCCTCTATTTAAAGGGACAGAGAACCATTCCCTCGGATACCGTCTGCTATCCCGCCAAGCTGCTGCATGGACACATTTTGGCTCTTTTGCAGCAGGGTATTTCCACGGTCTTCTACCCCTGTATGTCGTATAACTTCGATGAACACACAGGAGATAATTATTATAACTGCCCCGTGGTCGCCTATTATCCCGATCTTTTAGGGGTGAATATCCCTGCGCTGGAAACGGTACGATACCTCCACCCCAACCTCGGACTGCACCGTCCCAAGGATTTTGAAAAAAAGGGCGCACAGTTCTTTGCCGATCATCTGAACATCCCTCATCGTGAGTCTGTCGCCGCCATTCGCAAAGCCTACGCCGCCTACGATGCCTTCCGTCAGCTGATACGGGATACAGGGGAGGAATACATCGCCTATGCCAGAGCGCACGATCTGCGGATTCTGGTGGTGGCCGGTCGCCCCTATCACATAGATCCGGAAATCAACCATGGCATCAACGATTTGATGACATCCTTTGGCTTTGTTTTGGTCACAGAGGACGCCGTTTCCCATCACATGAAAAAACAGCGTCTCCATGTGCTGAATCAATGGACATTCCATGCCCGTATGTACAATGCCGCCCGCTACGTCTGCACGCAGCCGGACATGGCATTCATCCAGCTTGTTTCCTTCGGCTGCGGGGTTGATGCCATCACCTCCGATGAGCTTCGTTCCATTCTGGAGGACGAAGGACAGATGTATACCCAACTGAAAATTGATGACATTTCCAACCTTGGTGCCGTCAAAATCCGCATTCGCAGCCTGATTGCAGCCCTAGACGCACGAAGCAACGAAACGAGGTGACGCCATATGGCAGAACTAATCTACGACGAAACGGGACGCCTCCTCTTTACCGAGGAAATGCGGCGAGAGTACACGATTCTCATTCCGCAAATGCTTCCGATCCACTTTGGCTTTTTTGCCAAGCTCCTAGACCGTTCCGGCTACCATACCTATATCCTGAAAAACGAAAGCCGTTCTGTCATCGACAACGGGTTGAAATACGTCCACAACGATGCTTGCTATCCGGCTCTTTTGGTCATTGGACAGATGATTGACGCCATTCAAAGCGCTGCCTTTGATTCTCACAAGGTTGCTCTGATGATTACGCAAACCGGTGGCGGCTGTCGTGCCTCAAACTATATCCATATGCTGCGGAAGGCCTTAGAAAAGGCGGGACTTTCTTATATCCCCGTCTTGTCCCTCTCGTTTGGGCTGGAAAAAAACCCCGGCTTCCACTGGAGTCTCCCCCTCATCCGCAAGCTGATTTACGGCATGATGTATGGTGACCTGATTATGGACGTCGCAAACCAAGTGCGTGCCTACGAGATTCACAGCGGAGACACCGCCCACAAGGTAGAGCATTGGATGAACGAGTTACTCAATCGCTTTGATGCCGGCAAGGGAATGAATCGGCGGCATATGCAGGAGATTTTCGATGAAATTTGCAGCGACTTTCGCTCTATCCCCACCGAGGGTGACCCTAAGATCCGTGTGGGCGTGGTGGGAGAAATTTATATCAAATTCTCCTCCTTGGGCAACAATCACTTGGAGCAGTTTTTGCTGGATGAAGGGATAGAGCCGGTCGTTCCCGGTCTAACTGACTTCATTATCTTCAAGATTTATAACCGCATTTCTGACGTCAATATGTTCGGCGGAAGCCGACTGAAGCAAATTGTTTGCGGCTTTTTTATGCATTACATTGAAAAATGTCAGGGTGATATGATTGCAGCCTTAAAAAAAGCCGGGTTCCGTGCGCCCAGCCCCTTCTCTCAGCTTCACAGTCTGATTGGCGGCTATCTCAACGACGGCTGTAAGATGGGTGAGGGCTGGCTGCTCACCGCCGAAATGCTGGAGCTGATTCACAGCGGCACCCCCAACATCGTCTGCGCCCAGCCCTTCGGCTGTCTGCCCAACCACATCGTGGGAAAAGGAATGCTGCGTGTCCTCAAGGACGACTACCCAAGCTCCAATATTGTCACCGTAGACTATGATCCCGGCGCAACCAGAATTAACCAAGAAAACCGCATCAAGCTTATGCTCGCCAACGCCAAGGGTATGCCCCAGCAGGAAGCGACCCCAGCCTATAAAAACACGGTCTCTCTCGTCTAATACTGAAAACCAATCAACTGGCAGACATCAGGGCGGTCTTTTTTGCGTGTGGCTACGTTGTCGTCCTTGCCACACACACAAAATCCTCGCCCATCTATTCCACCAGTCGATTGGTTATCAGTATAAATCTACCCTTATGCCTACATTTGCACAGGAATATAATATTTTATTGCCAGTTCTTCGTTTTTTTGTTGATTATTTTCAAGAAAGTGTATATAATAAAGAGCATACTTTTGTAAAAGGAGGTTTTTTTCATGCCAAGAAAACCGAATGGAGCTGCTAAACCAGCAGCCAAAACTGCCGCTCGTATGTCTCGAAAGTCCGCCTTGACACCCGTACAATTAGAGCAGCTGGATGCTTATTGGCGAGCCTCTAACTACCTCTCTGCGTGTCAGCTTTACCTTTTAGACAATCCCCTGCTGAAGCAGCCGCTGAAGCCGGAACACATCAAAAAGAAAATCGTCGGTCACTGGGGTACTGTCCCCGGTCAAAACTTTATCTATACGCATCTCAACAGAGCCATCCTTCGCCATGACCTCGACATGATTTATCTGTCCGGTCCCGGGCACGGTGGCAATGCCATGGTCGCTCAGACCTATATGGAAGGTGTCTACAGTGAGGTTTATCCCAACATCAGCCAAGACGTGGAGGGAATGCAAAAGCTCTTTAAGCAGTTCTCCTTCCCCGGCGGCATCCCCAGCCATGTGGCCCCCGAAACCCCCGGCTCCATCCATGAGGGCGGCGAATTGGGCTACTCCTTGGCACATGGCTTCGGTGCCGTTTTGGATAACCCCGACCTCATCGCCGCCTGCGTCGTGGGCGACGGCGAAGCCGAAACCGGTCCCTTGGCCACCGCTTGGCACTCCAACAAATTCCTCGACCCCGTGGGTGACGGCGCCGTTTTACCCATTTTGCACTTGAACGGATTTAAAATTCACAACCCCACCCTGTTCTCCCGTCTTCCCCACAACGAAATCGACAGCTTCTTCCGTGGCTGCGGCTGGGAGCCACGCTTTGTCGAGGGCGACGAGCCTGCCGATATGCACCAAAAAATGGCGTCCGCTGTCGATTGGGCTGTCCGTGAAATCAAGCGCATTCAGGCAAATGCACGCACAGGCGGTAGCACCGAGCGCCCCATCTGGCCTGTCATCATCCTGCGCTCTCCCAAGGGCTGGACAGGTCCCAAGGAGGTCGACGGCTTGACCATCGAAGGCTCCTTCCGTGCCCATCAGGTGCCGATTGATATGTCCAAACCAGAGCATTTGGGGCTTTTGGAAACATGGCTTCGGAGCTATCGACCCGAAGAGCTCTTCACCGACGACGGTCAGCTTGTTCCCGAATTGCAGGCACTCATCCCCACAGGGGATCGCCGCATGGGCGCAAACCCTCATGCAAACGGCGGAAAGCTTCTGCGGGATCTGAAGCTCCCCGATTTCCGTGACTACGCCTTCGATGTCCCCGCCCCCGGTGCCACAGAAGCGCAGGATATGCTGGTGCTTGGTGCCTTTGTGCGGGATGTCATCCGTGAAAACGAATCGGCCAAAAATTTCCGTGTCTTTGGCCCCGACGAGAGCAAGTCCAACCGTCTGACTCCGATGTTTGAAGAAACCAACCGTGTGTGGAATCTGGACATCGAACCGAATGATGAGTTTCTCGCCCGCAGCGGCCGTGTGATGGACTCCATGCTCTCCGAGCATCTTTGCGAGGGCTGGCTGGAGGGCTACCTGCTCACAGGCCGTCACGGCTTCTTCAATAGCTACGAAGCCTTTATCCGCATTGTAGATTCCATGGTTGCACAGCACGCAAAATGGCTGAAAACCTGTAACGAGCTTCCTTGGAGACAGGATATTGCCTCTCTGAACTATATCCTTTCCTCCAACGTCTGGCAGCAGGATCACAACGGCTTCACCCATCAGGACCCAGGCTTCCTTGATCACGTTGCCAACAAAAAGGCAGATGTGGTGCGGATGTATCTCCCCCCCGATGCCAACTGTTTGCTCTCCTGCTTCAACCATTGTATCTCCAGCCGAAACTATGTCAATGTGATGATTACCTCCAAGCATCCCCGTCCCCAGTGGCTGACCATGGATCAAGCCGTGAAGCACTGCACGCAGGGCATCGGCATTTGGCAGTGGGCTTCCAACGATTGGGGCGAGGAACCCGATCTCGTTCTCGCCTGCTGCGGTGATACGCCCACCTTGGAGTCCTTGGCAACCATCACCATCGTGCGCCATTACTTCCCCGACGTGAAAATCCGCTTGGTAAACGTCGTCGACCTGATGCGCTTGCAGGCAAGCACACAGCATCCGCACGGGCTGTCCGATCAGCAATATGATATGCTGTTCACCACCGATAAGCCCATCCTCTTTACCTTCCACGGCTATCCCTCTCTCATCCATGAGCTGACCTACCGTCGGAAGAATAAGAACCTGCACGTCCGTGGCTATATCGAAGAGGGCACCATCACCACGCCCTTCGATATGCGTGTTTTAAATAATCTCGATCGCTATCACCTGACCATGGATATCATCAACCTCTTGCCCGAAAAGCTGGGCAGCCGAGGTGCCTTCCTCATCCAGGAGCTTCAAGACAAGCTGGTGGAGCACAAGCAATTCATTGCCGAATACGGCGAAGATTTGCCCGAAATCCGCAACTGGACTTGGAACGACGGCAAAGGAATCTATGCCGACTAATTTCGTTTACTCCTAAAAAAGCAACCTGACCAATGTTCAAAACGAACGTGTCAGGTTGCTTTTTTGCAGAAAACGCAGTTATTTTGATACAATTTGTCTATATTGCACAAGTTTTACTGCAATCTTTGGGTCTTCTTTCCTTGATTGTTTGTTGCCTTTTCTGACACAGTGTGTTATCCTACTACCCGTGACGTTGTGTTGCGGCAATGCCGATCGGAGGCTGGGTCGCAATATCTCATCACAGCATCCCATGAAGCCTTAGGAATCCCAACGGAGACCGAAGGTGGAGGAATCTCTGGAGAATCTCATTCAGTTGAGTGCCGAAGGTGCAAGGTGCCCGCTTTTATCGGGTGCCGAATCTCTCAGGCAAAAGGACAGAGCAGAACCGCTGTTTTCATGCGATACCGGTGGGGCTGTATGTCATCTTTCTTCAGAGCTGCTAAGGGGCTTCCCTTTGCTGCTCTTTTTATTTTTTCATTTTTAGGAGGCATCCCCCATGGAAACGTTATTGCAAATTGTCAAAACCATCAACTTCTATTTGTCCGACTACATTCTTGTTTTTCTGTTGATCGGCACCGGTCTTTTCTTCTCATTTAAGACCAAATTCGTGCAGGTTCGCTGCTTCGGAGAAGGTATGCACAGAGTGTTCGGCAGCTTCACCATGCGTGGAGGAAAACACAAAGGCGGTTTAACCTCCTTCCAAGCTCTCACAACCGCCATCGCCGCACAGGTCGGTACCGGCAACATCATCGGTGCCTGCGGTGCGATTTTAGTCGGCGGCCCCGGCGCCATTTTCTGGATGTGGATCATCGCCTTTTTCAGCATGGCAACCATCTACGCCGAAGCGGTTTTGGCACAGGAAACCAGAATTGTCCACCCCGACGGTTCCATTTCCGGCGGCCCGGTCTACTACATCAAGCGAGCCTTCAACAATAAGTTCGGCTCCTTCCTCGCCGGCTTCTTCGCCGTGGCTATTACGCTGGCGCTCGGCTTCATCGGCTGCATGGTGCAGTCCAATTCCATCGGCTCCACCTGCAGCACCGCCTTTGGTATCCCCTCTTGGGTCATCGGCATTGTTGTTGCCATTGTCGCTGGCTTTGTGTTCTTAGGCGGTGTCCAGCGTGTCGCTTCCGTCACGGAAAAGCTGGTGCCCCTCATGGCTGTGCTTTATCTTCTGGGTGGTCTGGTCGTACTCATCATGCGTCTGCCCTATCTGCCTGAAACCATCGGCATGATCTTCAAATATGCGTTCATCCCCCATGCCATCATCGGCGGCGGCATCGGCTATGCACTGAAAACCGCCATCAGCCAAGGCGTGAAACGTGGTCTGTTCTCCAACGAAGCCGGTATGGGCTCCACCCCCCACGCACACGCTATGGCAAGTGTCAAAACACCCCACGACCAGGGCGTTGTCGCCATGATCGGTGTGTTCATTGATACCTTCCTCGTCCTCACCATGACCGCCCTTGTCGTCATCTCCACCCTGTATGCCGGCAACGGTGTGCTCGCCGGCGGCTCTGCGGAGGGCATCGACAAAACAAATCTCGCACAGGTTGCCTTCTCCAGTGTCTTTGGCAACACCATAGGCAGTGCCTTCGTCGCCATCTGTCTGCTGTTCTTCGCCTTCTCCACCATTCTCGGCTGGAACTTCTTTGGTAAGGTAAACGTCGCCTATCTCTTTGGACAAAAGGCCACCGGTGTTTACTCCGTGTTGGCTGTGGTGTTTATTTTCCTCGGCTCCTGCCTCTCCAATGATTTGGTTTGGGAGCTTTCCGATATGCTGAATCAGCTCATGGTTATTCCCAACGTGTTAGCACTTTTGGCACTCTCCTCCTTGGTAGTTCTCTCTGTACAGAATGCCAAAAAAGACAAAACGCTCAAATAATCTCGTATTCACTCCTGCATCGTCTATGCCTACCCCTATGGCAAAAGATGCGGCATCTTCTACAATAAACAAAGAAACCGTCTCCAATCTTTCTTGAGATTGCAGACGGTTTCTTGCTCATTCCCATGCTTTTCCCTTCGATTGCCATCGGGAAAGCACGTTCTGCATCTTTAAAAAAGCAAAAAAATCCCCAATCCATTGCAGCACAGTGGATTGGGGATGGATGTTTTCACGCCCACCGCAGTCATACTCGGCAGGTCAATTAGGCTTGGTGCTTCCATTTCGGCTGCGCCCTCTACGGCAAAAGCCGTAGAGGGCGTCAAGCAAACGGCAGACCAATTCGTCTTTTTTCAGATGCCTTTGCCTCTTTTGTGTTATTGCGCTACGGATGCAAAGGTCTTTATGAAGCGCATGAGCATCGCTGCAAGCTCTGCTCGAGTTGCCTTGCCGTGGGGATCCAGGGTGCCATCCCCCCTGCCGCCCACGATTCCGCTGCCCACAGCCCAACTCATACCCTCACGAGACCAGCCGGTGGGGGCATCTTTAAATTCTGCCAAATCGTTTGTTTTGCTGAGGTCATATCCCTTCAGCTTTGCGAAGTTATAAAGGAACTGCGCCAGCTGCTCCCGGGTAACATCGGCATTGGGCATAAACTTGCCATCGATCCCCTGTGCCACGCCGCAAGCCGCTGCCCACATCACTGCGTCCGTGTACCACTGCCCTGCTGCCACATCGTCAAATGGCATAGTTTCCTTTGCGTCGGGGGTTTTTTCCATGCGGTGCAGTACCGTTACAATCATAGCTCGGCTGGCACTTCCCATGGGTGTGAATTGGTTTTCGCCAGTGCCCTTCATCAAGTCATGCGTGACGACAAAGTCCACCACCTCATAAAACCAATCTGTCTTAGAAACATCCATAAATTGGGTGTCCATTGGCGCAAAGCGAGCTTCAATGGTGTGGCTTTTTTCGACCTTTTTAAAGGTATAGGTTGAAACCTTGCTTACACTCACTCCGTCCACCAAAACATCGGAAATGACGTAGCCCTTATCGGGGGTGATGGTGTAGGTTTTTCCGTCACCCTTCTTCACCTTCGTCTTCCCCGCAGGGGCGATACTGCCGCCCACTCCCGCCGTGGCGGTGATGTCATAGCTGACGCTACTGCTCCCGCCACCAGAGGAGGGGTCGGAGGTGGTACGCTCTACGGCGAGGACGTAGGTGCGCTTTGTCGTCCCGTCCCGTGCGGTCACCTCCACTGTAATGGTGTTTTTTCCTGCGCTCAGATGCAGAGGGGTCCCGCCGTCTGCCATAGGAGCACCGTTGACCGTCACGGTCGCACCGGGGTCCTT
Source organism: uncultured Ruminiclostridium sp. (assembly GCA_964420085.1). Classification (GTDB taxonomy): domain Bacteria; phylum Bacillota; class Clostridia; order Oscillospirales; family Oscillospiraceae; genus Evtepia. Next base: position 13,427 of record CAYQRI010000011.1, on the reverse strand, counting down.
TGCTGCCGCCTGAATCAGGGTGTCGCCCGCAGCGGTAGATGCCTTGGCGGTGAACTTGGTTTTGTCCGTTTCGTCCGCTGTAAAATCAGTCAACCGCACGGGGATGCCGCTGGCAGAGAAGGTGGCCAGCTCGGCGTTGGTTGTGTCATTCAGCACCAGCTCGCCGTAGGTCACCGTGACCGAAGCACCCTTCTGTTGGAAGGCAAAGGGCACACTCACGCTTGCCTCGCTATCTAGGGTAATCAGACCGTTATTTGCGTCACGGCTCTTTGGCTGATAGCTTTGCTGGGTCTCCAGCACTGCGCCGTTTTTGTCCAGCAGGGTTGCGGTGACGTTACCGCTGCCCTGCACGGGCTTTAGGGAATTGTTGCGGACGGTCACGTCGGCGGTGGTCTTGCCCTCACCCGTCACATTCTGCGCCACCGTAATGGTCACCGACTGACCCGCACGGGTCAACAAGCTATCCAACTGGACGCTTCCCATGTTGTTGCCGGTGTGGAACTCGGGCACTTCCTTCTTGCTGCTGTCCTCTACCCATACCTTGGCGTAGAGACGCATACCGGCGGCGGGAATTTCTTCGTTTTCCTTGAGGGATTTTTCCGTCAAATAAGCGTCCAAATCAAAGGTTGCATCCACGCAGAGAGCACCGTTGTCGGCGAGGGTCATTTTTTGCTCATCGCTTATGGTAATTACGTTTTGATTCGTGTTGACCGTGACCGGCTCACCCTCCAGGAACGAATTATCATAGAAGGCCACGTTGAGCGTGCGTCCAGAGCCTGTAAGCTTTGCTGCGCCTGCATTATAGAGGGTCACACGCAGGTCACGCTTGCCGTCGTGCTCGCCCAGCACCTGCACCTCAGCAATCCCCGTGTCGGGGTAGTCCAAATGTAGGGTACCTGTGGTGGGGTTGGGAAGCGGGGTGCTTCCAAACGTGGGCGTAATGCTGTAATTGACATTCCCTATTTTTGTGCCGGTGGGGTGATAGAGGGTCAACGTGGCGCTCTCGTTGGGAGGCAAATTGACATCAAATTGTTTAACTGCTCCGCCCAACGTAATTTTCACCTGATTGAGTGTTTCAAAGCCGCTGTTGGTCACGGTGAACTGCACCGGCAGCAGCGAATTGACCGCCAGATTTTCATAGTCTGCCCATACTCCGGAAAGGGTTATTTTGTTTTGGTAGGTCTCGGTGGCGGTAAAGAGTTTGGTTTGAGCCTTGGGGACGAGGATCAGATCGGATCGCCCCGTAACGGAGTATGCCTCGTAGGTCGCCGAGTCATTCTTGTTCACCGGCGCATACTCCGTACCCTGAATGACCGCCTTCACCTCGTTGGCAGCGGCATTGCTCACATAGGCATCAAAGTGGTCGGTGTTGGTGTTGGGTGGCAGAGTCGCCACGTCGATGGGAGCGGACAGCCCGATTTTACCGTTTCTCGGCAGGAATTTAACAGCCAAAAGCTGATCGCCTGCCGTAGCCTGCTCCTGACTGGTGACCGACCAGAGGATGGAGAGGTTCTCCAGCTTGTCAGCCGCCACAAAACGGAAGTTGTTGCCCACAATGGTGCTACTGGAAATCTGCCCCAAGGACTCGGGGAAGGAGGCCGAGGGCAGGCCGTCGGCATTCAGCGCCGCCATGCGGATGTCGCCGTTGCCATCACGGACACTGTACCAGCCGATGACAAAGCGCTGACCATCCGCACCGCAGTCTACTGCGGCGACCTGAGGATTCTCGTCCTGATAGCTGTCGTTGGTGAGCATAATGGTACGACCCGGTTCACCGTTTTTGTTCACAATAGAGCAAGACACCTCGTAGGTCTCGGGGGTACCCTTGCCGCTGCGATCCAAGGTATAGGTCACGGCGGCGGTACCATCGGGCAACACAGCGGCTTCTATGCCCTTGACTACTCCAGAGGTACCCGGGTAGAGGATTTTGGTGTCACTCCACTTGCCAGTAGTTTTGTCATAAATCTGATAGAGCACATTATCTTGGGTGCTGAAGTCCATAGGTTTTTCGGCATCTCCGGCGTAGACGCTGCGCCATGCCACGATGGCCTTATCGACGCCCACCGCCACCACGGGCGCCAAATCCGGCGTGCCGTTATCGGTGATGCGAGTGGATGTCCAGCCGCTGCCGGTGTTGACAGAGGCAACAATCTCCGTAGCATTGGTGAGCACCGACTGGATGTGGGCGGTGACCTCCTGCTCCGGCTCCAGCTTGTGGTCGCTATTCTGGCTGATCCAGGTTGCCACAGCGAAGTCCCCTCTCCCCGCCAGCCGCAGGTCGGAGTCGCCGTAGCCCGGGAAGTCCTTCGGTGCAGGAATTTGACTACCCTCGGGGTATTTGCCGTTGCCGCCTTTTTCTGTGGCATAAACGCGGGTGGAAGTCAAATCAGCGCTGCCCTGCTCCGTGAGGTAGAGCAAATGCTGCCCGTCGTCAGTAACCTGAGGCCGTGCGTTTGGATAGGCATTGGTCTGCAAGGATGTCAGCCCGTTATCCACGTCGATGGAGCGGAAGAAGGTTCTCGGTGCGCCCCAAGTGCGCGTAAAGTCCTCCAAATAGTCTCGGCTTTGCAGGGTCGCCGAGGCATCCACCAGCGATAGCCCGCTTTGTGCGCCGTAGGCTGCGAGGGAGGCGAGCTGGTTTTCCAGACCGCTTCCAGTGTTTTTCCAGTAGCTCTGAATGCTCTCCCAGTTATTAAAGGTATCGCTCCACTCTACCCCAAGGGAGGCCAACGTAGCTTTGTAGTCTATGATGCCGATAACGGTGAGGACGAACTTGATGCCCACCTCGCCGGTCAGCTTGAGTGCCTGCCCGTTTTGCTGGTGCAGGTTTGCATTGGCCAGATAGGTGCGGGAGAGGAAGGCGTTGGAGTTGTCCACTGTCAGCCGCCCGAAAACGCCGAACTTCAGCGCCACGATGGAAATGTCGAAGCCGACGCCGCCGAAGGCCTCAAAATAGGCGTTGATACGCAAGGTGGTGAGGAAGTCGGTGACATATTGTTTGTTCTGGTAGTCTTTGCTCCATTCCAAGCCCTCGCCCACGACCTTGTAGCGCGAGGCCATCTTGAAGTCGAGCTGTATGGCAGCGCCCAGCTCGAAGGAAGCGGTGATGGGAATGGGACCCACCATCTGGTTGATGCTCTTGCCGAAGCTGCCGCCAAAGCCCGCAGTGAAGCCGCCGCCCAGCGTAAAAATCTCCCACTGCTGGGTTTTGAAGTTAAACTTGATCAGGGCTTCGTAATACCCCTCCAGCTGTCCGCCGAAGTCACCGCCGCCGCTGACAGATTTTCCGCTTTTCGCCAAATCCGCACCGCTCTTAGCAGCCTCCTTGCCGCCGTGCGCCAACGCAGAGGCGTCCTCCGCCCCAAAGCCTGTGGTCAGATCCTGCTCTAAAAGCTTTGGTTTCACGCTCAGACCATGGTCGTCGTACTCTGCGTCCTCCAGACCAAGGGAGTTGTACCCCGCCCAGATGAAGGCCTTAAAGGTTGAGGCGTCGTCGCCAGGGCTGATGATCATTTTAAAGTTGCTGGTGTCCACAGGACCGCTGACGCTCTCGCCATCGCCAGCCAAACGATTCATCAGCCCTTGAACCACTTTGTTGTCGTGGCTTCCCACGGGGGGCTTGCCCACACCGCTGCCCTCCGTCAAATCCACCATAATATTGGTGGCGGTCTCCCCCTGAAGTTTGGGCGCCTTGGAGAGATCCGCAGCCTTCAGGTCGGTGGGGAAGTCCTTTTGCAGCGCCCCGTTTTCCAGCACCTGTAGCTTCAGACCTCGGGGCTGCCCCTCCTCAATCCAGCCGGACTTGGTCATGCTGTCCGGGGTCAGCTTGAGGGTATTGCGCACCACAGGGATGGAGGAGAATGGATAGGTGATGGTCTCGCTCTTCTGGGCGGTGGGCTTAAAACCGAACTCGTCCAGCACCGACACGGTATAGGCCTTGGTTGTCACTTCTGTTTCGCCCCAGAGGAGTACGGTGCTTTCCAGATCAGTACCCTTGGGGGTTACTTCATTGGCACCAATGATATCCGGGCGGTAGCGCACATTGCGCACGTCGCCGTTTTTGTCCAAGGTTCTCTGTCGAGCCAAAACGATCCCCGGCTGGGAGGCGGTCTCCAGTGTGACGACTCCCTCACCGGTGCGAGAGCCAAGCTCCACGGGGGCGACGCCGTCTACATAGGACAGCAGCGGGCAGCTGCCGCTGATCTCCGTCAGCTCGAAGATGTATTCCAGCTTGTCCGTGGATTGGAGGATGTTGTCGTTTCCGGAGGTCTCCCCTTTTTCCTTGCTCCAGAACTGGGTCACGTCCATCTGGATGGTCAGCCTTCCGTTTGCGTCCACGTTGACCTCCTGAGCCATCTTGCCGTCCTTGAGTGGGGCACTGTTGATGCCAAGCTGCGCATCCTGACAGTAGCCGCCGTTTTTGTATACACCACCACGGACGGTGACCGAGCCGCTATACGGGGTTCCGTCGGGATTTTTTAAGTATAGGTCGGTGCGGGCCACCTTCCGCAGGGTCATGCTGTTGAGGGGATAGAGCTCAAACAGGAGGGTGTTCCCCTCGCCGGAGCGGAGGCTCTCCGCCGAGATCGTACCGAGATAAAGGGCGTTATTGTCGTTGGTATCCACTGCACGGAAATGGACAAAGCCCTTGATGCCCTCCGGCTCGTAAAGGGCGAGAGTGCCCTTGTCGTTGGTATCGACCTTTTTTTCCGTTCCCTTACCGTCGGTATAGGTCAGGGTGGTCTTCACCATGGGCGTAGCTTGGAACAGGTAGAGCTTATTTTCCAGGCTCTCCACCTTAACGTCGATCTGGGTGCTCATGCCGGTGTTGGCGTGGGTGGCCGTAATTTTCGTGCCCGTAGTCTCACCCAAACCAGCGATTGCCATGGTGGTTTCGGGCAGATAGCGGTCGTAGCCAAAGCGCTTGATGTCCTCGTAAAAGCTACCCTGCTTGAAGTTGACGCCTACCTTGGTGTCGTCCCCGCTCTTCCAGGCGATGCCGTCCTTCAAGGCACTCCAAGCGTAGTCATCGTAGTTGATGCCGATGGGGGCGTTCAGCCCAAGCGTGCCCCGCAGATCCATGATGTCTTCGGTAGCTTTGGGCAGGTCGTTCATGTTTTTGTCCCGATTGGAGAGTGTGACGGTGTCCGTCTTTTTCCCATCCACCTCGATATCCAAGGAGTTGGAATTGTAGACGTAAAACTGATAGCTGTCGGTGTTGAAAACGGCATCGCTTTCGTTTTTTGCCGCCACGGTGACCACATACAGCGCCCTCAGTTCATCTTGCGGTACAGGCGCAAGGGTAAAGCTGTCGTTGCCGCTGGCGGCAATTGACTTGCCGTCAACCACCGTTGTGACGCTCCCCTTCTCGTCCACCCTCTCCACAGTGAGCTTGGCGGTGGTGGTGTTTGCCTTATAGTTTTCAATGTTCCAGCTGACGGAGGCAGTGCTTGCGCTGTCCAGCGCATACAGGCTCTTGGGGGGTGTCAGCTTTACCTTGACGGGGACGGGGTTAACGATGATGTAAGCATAGGTATACAGCTTGATGCCGTTTCCGGCGATTGCCGCATTGGGGTGTGGTGCGGAAATACGCACCGTGTAGGCGGGGTCACCGTTTTTGGAGAGCGCCGTCAGCGTATTTACCGGTATTTCTTGGAAATTGGTGCCGATGGGTAGCTTGTAGGCGGAATAAACTGGCGTTTTCTGCGTAAAGTCCGTGTCGGCAGGTAAATTTCCCTCAAAAACCTCTAGCGTGTAGGTGACGTGCGTGGTATTCGCTGGTATGAGGTATTGGTTGAGGTTTCCGTACCACCGTACCTGAGCCGTCTCCTTTTCAAGGGCCACAATGCTGTTGCCGCCCTTGGGCACCACAATGCCGGCTTCGCCGCCTGCGGTGACGGTGTAGGTTTCGGAATTGGCAGACTTCACCTTGGTGGCAGCATCACTTTCAGGATCCTTCAGCCCCAAATCACCGTCATCTGCGGTGAAGGTAAACTTCACCTCGCCCAGCTTTTTACCGGCGAGGGTCACCACGCCAGTCTTTTCGTCGATGGTGGCAATGTCCGTGTCACTGCTGCTCCACGCACCAGTTATGTAGGTGGGGCTTCCGGTGAAGCTCTTCGTCAGTGTGGGCACATGGGTATCCGTCAGACTCAGCTCCCGCTTGTCGCTTGCGTCCGTGATGGTCAAACCGTTAACAAAAACCATGGGTTTTACCGTTACGGTGACCGTTTTTCCGGTGTTCACCAAGGTGGATGTGTCCCAACTGCCATTTTTCTGCTCATGGCACATAATCTGGTAGGTATAGCTCTTTTGTTGGGGACCAAAAGCCAAGGCCCCAGTAGCGGCCACAGCGCTGACGACATTGTTTGTTTCCTTCAGTTTAAAGGGAATCAGTGTACCGTCGCCCCCGACAAGCTTGGCGAAATACGGTGCGTCTACCGCTGCGGTGGGATAGTTGGTGTATTTGGTCTTATAGCCGCTAGTTTGATCCAGCGTCAAGGTCAGTGTGGTGCCCGTTGCGGCTTCCGTAGGCTCGAGGGAGGGCTTAGTGGCGGCAACAGAATGCGCCGCATCCTTCATAAAGCAGGATGCCAGCGTGACTCCGTTGAGGGAGTGACTTTCACTGTTAACAGCCATCTGGTTCCCAAAAACATCGGCTACCCCAGAAACGGATGTAACTTGGAGCGCAGCACTGTCTACCTTTTGCACGGGATACTCAAATACATGGGATTTACAGGCCGCACCCGTGACAGAGCTGTTGGAGCAGCTGATCGATTTCCCGTTGGCTGTGATACGAAGGCCGCTGCACTTCACGGGTTCGTCAAAGGTGATAACCACGGGCACTGTTTGCCCCGTGGCGTAGCTGCCGGACGGAGCGACGGCGCTGACCAGCTTGGGTGCTTGGGTATCAATCACCTTGACGGAGCTTTGGCGGATATAAAAGTAAAGTTCATTTTTAGTACCGGTATGACCCGTTGCATCCCGCATCTGAGCGTAGGTATATTGCTTGGTGGCGCTCCAAGTAGCTGATTGCCCAAAGCTTGCCATATGGTCATTTTCGAAGTATGCATCTGTTTTTTGGCTCAGTGGGGCCAAAAGTGACAACGGCTGAGAATCAAGTGCGGGCAGCGTGATTGAAACATTTTCCTGCTTGCCTGTTTTCAACGTAATTGTGGTCCAAAAGGAGATGTTTTCCGCCTTCTTATCTGCATCACCTAGACCCTCTGCCCAGTTCACCGGATTTTCCGTTTCAGGTTTACTGGCACGGTATGGTGGCACAGTATCTGGCTGAGCGACTCGGTTTGACCCTCCCCCTGAGAAGATGCTGCTGGTCATTTGAATGGGAAAACAAACCTTGTCGCCCGCAGCCAGAGTGGTCTTGGGTGTCTGACCAGCCGCTGGAGCTTGATCTTCATAAGACACCGTATAGCTCTCAGTGGGGATGGCCGTCTGATTTTCGCTGCTGTAGAACATGGGTCGCGCCAAGAGATTTAGGTGCCGCATGGGATCAAGCTTTTGAGAGCTATCAAGGTTATATTTTCGACTTTGGTTCTTACCAGTCCCATCGACAAAGTCACAGCCCCTGCGATCCCAGCCGCCGGCAGCATTTGCGCCGCTCATGAAGTTGGTTATGCCAACCTCAGCCGAGGCCTCCAGCTGGATGCCGCGCGCCTTCAGATCCACGTTTTTTAAAGCCGCCGCAAAATTGGCAACCTTCCGGTCGAGGTCGGATGCATTCTTCGTCAGGTTGGCGAGATCCGCTTGCGGCAGGAGCGGAATTTGCAAAAAGCTCCCGTTGCTGTTGTAGTCAAAATTCCCCTTATTGTAGAGATCGGGAGAAAGGCGTGTGTTTCCATCATCGTTTTGAGGTCTTAGATTGATGCTACAGCCGCCGGTCAAGGGTGTCCAATCGTAGGCGTTACGGCAAATCATAGTCACCGGAACGGTGATGCCTGTCGCATTGTTGGCACCTAATTGGATGTTGTTCGGGTTTTGAACTTGCAGATAGCTTTTGTGGGGTGCGGTGGACATTTCGGTCTGCGTGAGTGTACCGCGAGAGACCGTGACCGTGGCACTCCATACGGACGTGTTAGCGGGCACCGTGATTGTTGTGGCAGTATTCTCACCCAAGGTCACCTCGGAGCCGGAGGTGGGCTTGATTTTATATACCGCCCCTTCGTCTGTTCCACTAAGCGACAGGCGCACCGCAAAGCTGCCAGCTTTCGCCAACGGCCCGTTTTTTAGCGTAATGTTAAAGCTTTTTGATGGAGTGGACTTGTCCAACGATAAGCTTGTTGCAGAAAATTCCAAATAAGGCGCAGACGGTGCTACCCTCGCTTCGCCATACAGGCTGATCCCCACGCTTTCAATCTGGCGCATAAGGCTGTTCAGGCTCTCCGTGGCCTCTGCACCGAAGGTCTTGCCGGAAAAATAAGTCTCCTGAATGCGGGCAAGCTCCGCCTCGATTTGCAGCATGGTTTTCAGATCTTGCAAAGAGACGGGCGTACCGTCCACGTTGACGATTTTCGTCAAATCGGTGGCGGAGTCGTCCAAAAGTGCCCATACCTCATCCACCGTCATGGTTTTGCCGTCCATGGTGATTTCGGCGGTCAAATCTAAATTTCCCTTTTCGTCCAGCAGCCCCAGCCGCTCGAGGAGTGCGCGCGCTTCATCCGGCGTGCCCCCCGTCAGGTCTGACAGCTGCTGATAAATGGCATCGTTGCGTGCGGAGCTGTTTCCAAGCAGATCCCCCACCGCAGCCAACGCCCCGCCGGACATTTGTAGCATCAACGCAAAAACAAGCGCCAATGACAATAGCCTTTTCATTGCTCTTTTCATCTTTATACTCTCCTATCTTGGCCATTGTCCTCGGCCCATACCGTGCAAATCAGACAATACGCTGTCGTTTGCACATAGCTCATATTGCTTTGAGGGCGTTTCCCCTCCCCCTGTTAAAATGGACAGTTTATGATAGGGTAAACATAGCACAAAAATCGGCCTACAAACCAGATTGGGTGTGAACGGGCAGTAAATCAGCGTGAACGGTCATACGGATTCATTGAAAAGGGGTGAACTACTTCCCAACAAATGATACGAAAAAGACTTATCCGACATCAATAAACAAACCAATAGCTTTTTTACTCCACTTTAAAACGATAATCAACCTCATATAATTGCTAACATCTGAACTCCATCCTCTTACGCTTCGTGATACTCCCCGCACTGGTAGCGGGGTTTGCCACGGCTGTGCTTGCCGTACTCGATGGCCTCCGCAGGGCAAGCGCAGATGCACGCCATACAGTGGGTACATCGATCACCCCAGATGGGTTTCCCGTCTTTCAGATGGATATTGTGCAACGGGCAGCCCCGTTCGCATTTGCCGCAGCCGGTGCAGACATCCGTGGAATAAAACGCTTTTGCCTTCACGCAGTATTTGTAAAACAGCGCATTCACCACGCCGGTTTTCAACCGATCAACTATGCCGCTCTTCTTGTAGGGGAACGGCTTGCCCTGCCGGATACACTCGATTCCACCCTCTAATGTGGGTTTGGCGCTCGAAATGATCTTAGCGCTTTCCGCCTTGTCCGGCACAGGAAACATAGCAAGATAGTTCTCCGGCATCACCACTTCCAGAACGCCTTGGTGAGCGAAGCCTTTTTCATCACAGAGCGATTGAAGCGCCGCATCTGCATTGCCAATTTCACTGCCGCAGGTCATAACAAAATAAACACTCTGGCAACCTGTGAAGCTGCCGCTGCGTATGAAATCCGTAAAAATATGAGGAATCTGCCATCCGTAAGTCGGCGAAACAAAAATCCATGGGCGTACGGAACACAGCTCCGCCGCAATTCCGTCTTGGATAAAGTGGAATGCGTCAATTAGCTCATCATCCAGCTTCGACGCCAGCATCTGAGCACAGTAACGGCTGTTACCAGTACCCGAAAAATAAACAATCATACGCCTACCTCACGCTTTCCCCTACAAATATTCCAGAATCTCTGCGGCGTTGCCGTCCTTGTCCCACAGGGTGAAATTGTGGGCTTCGTTCCGATTTTCAGCATATCAAGTATCTCCTTTGATAAAAATATAGTGATTTTCAAATTTCAGCTATGAGACTTAACCGCCAACCGTTCGCACTCTGCTACCAACCAAGTATAATTTTCTTTCCAAGATGCTTTGCAGTAGAAACCTTTGTTTTTCCAGATGGACTCAACGCCAGACGTCCTCGATAGATCTAACCCATACATGCCGTCCACCGGCTTGAGCACCTGCACAGTTTTGTTAAGTCCTGTCTGGTAGCAGTTGTTTTCGCAATTCGATTCCAAGATAACCGCACAAAAGTTTTCCATCGCACGCACCTTTAAAATAGCAGAGAGGCGACTCAAATAAATCTCTGATGTCAAATCTGTATACCTGCAAACGAGAATGTACCGTTTGTTATTGTATTTACTCAAATTGGGGGAGTACAAATGCGGCAAGAAAGACTCTACATGGAAGATATTCTCATCATCCGCCAAGCACAGCACAATTTGCTTGTCCTCATGGGGATAGACATAAAGCCCCTTTTCCACAGGTATCGCCTTATTAAGAAGCGCATCCACATTTCCAACCGGGACGAAAAAATCCTGCCGTTTATTCTCCGTTTTGATTTGATGGATACGGGCATCGCAGCCCATCCCGCCGTCATCTTCACTCAAATCAAAGAGATAGACTCCGCCCGGTATATTGGTCTGCGTGCCGATTCCGTTGATTAAACGGGGATGAACTTCCTTGCCGAAACGGTTAAAGCCATACACATAGGAGTTCACCCTTTCCTTTTCGCCGTCACCACCCATCGTAACGAAGGTGTAGCAGTTATTTTCGATTGCCCTCGCTTGGTTGTATTTGTACCATTTGTCATAGATGACGTTGCCGCCGGTACTGTTGAGAATGATATCGACACCCTGTACCCCATACATCCTACTGAACAGCGCATTGGTGCAATCATAGCAAATCGTTAGCCCAAGTTTATACCCCTTGAATAAAATCGGTTGAAATAGAATCTCTGCCACCGACGGGTATTCCTCAAATTCAAAAGGGGAGCACTCAGTCATGGTGTGCTTCAAATAAACAGCACACAGCGTCTCTTTCGTTGATGCCGCCGCATTTGCAAACACACTGAAAATCGTTCCGTATTTATCCATGCTACTTATAACGACGGCCATTCCCATCTCGCCGCTAAAATCCAGACAGGCATCATATATTTTGTTGATATCGGTCTCATCGACAATATCAGAGTTTTCTAGCAGAGAATGAAACGGAACCCAACTTAATTCCGGAAAAACCAAAATATCCGCCTTGGCCGCCTTCACAGCAGCCATCGCTTTTTTAAAGCACGTTTTGTTTTGGCACTGGTTTGTCTGGAGATACATAGCAACGTTCAGATTCCTATGCTTTTCTTGCCCAGAAATCACTTGATGTGGTCGTGCAGCTGGGATGTTCAGCAGTGAACTGAGCTTTATTTGCGCATCCTGCTGTTCAAAATCAATCTGACCGTGCATAATTCGCACGAGCCGATATCCGTGCTTCGCCGCTTCTATATCCCGGGTGCTGTCGTAAAATGCACGAATCTCATCTCGGTTTGCAGGATTTCCGTCCTTTGCCTGAATGTCAGAGCATGCCTTCATCCATAAGCGCCTGTCATAACAAAGCGGAACATGTTGATACGATTCCAGTGCAAGTTTCCTTGCCTGAGAAAAATGTTGACGCTCATCGTACTCGATGATGAGCTTTTGTCCCTCACATACAAAATCACAGCGCAGTGTTACATTTTTCTTTGCAAAATCAGTATTTCCTCTATAGGCAGAGAGCGCATCAAAAAGCCCGATATACTCGTCCGCAATCTTCCCCGGTGTTTTAAGCCACGGAAACGTTTTTTCGCAAACGACATCGCAATCAAACATGCGATTCAAAATCAGTTGAAGCGCATTCTTTTGCTCAATGACGCCTTTCCTGGGAATCATAACTCTCTGATCATCAGGCAGCTTTGAGGATGGCACAATAGGCTTTCCTGCGTTTCTCTTTTCTATCAAAGAAGCTTCTTCTGAAGCCTTTTCGTTCACCTGTGCCATGCGACCTGCATAAAACACCTCAAATCCTAACCGCTCAAAAAAGCGAACGGTTTCCTTGCCGCCTGCATAATTTTCTTTGGGAATGGCAATGCCAGTGGCAACCTGATAAGCCATGCCTCGAATGTGTTTAGCAGGTAACTTTTTACCATCATACACAAGAAATGTTGACCGCGGTGCGGGATATTCCGGATTTTCCGCAAAGAAAATTTCGATAGCACGCAGAACATGTTCTCTCGTTATCTTTGTCCATTTTTCTGCCGACATACGATTTCTCCCATCATTGCAATATACTTGTGAATAAAAATCCCACAAAGCAAAACCGCGCAGCTTTTCGCTGCACGGTTTCCAAATGCATTTCGTTTTGGTAGAGCATCAAGGCTTACCGTATTACTAATTATGCGAATCAAGAGTAGAAAAGTCAAAACAAAAATAGACAAACGGCACAAAAGCGGCGAGAATGGTAATTATGTGGAAGACCAAACTCATCAAGCTATATTGCACTGTTTGTCAGTGCAATCATGATAGCAGATTTCAAGAAAAAATGCAACGATTGAGCAACAATTTCCGCCCCAAATTCAAAGACGTGGAAGTCATCACACTAGTCATCTGGGGCATAGCACAGCGGAGATTTGAACTGAAAGCGATTTATAACTACACAAAAAACCATTTATTGGAAATTGCTCTGAATTCTTTCCAAAGCAGATTATAGAGGGTCTTGGTACAGGGTATCTTCTCCCCTTGAAACAGATTAAATTCTTTTGCTCTGCCCACGCAGGAATCAAAAGACCACTTGTGCTCCCGTATTTGTTTTACCGCCCATTTGATAAACTTTGAGGCTCTTGCTATCGTCTTAGGGCGATGGCCTCGAAGGCGATTGACCTTGTAGACGGCACCACCACGCTTGGCTGAGTAACTCGGCTTGCGGCCACGGCCTGAGTACTCCGGTGTCCCTCTGCGCCTAAATGCTGTCCGCTCTTGCGTTCTGCCACGGTTATGATAGAATGGGGTTGATCCATAGTGGTTGGCTCCTTCTGTCGAGTGTTGTGTGGTAACTTTACTCTAACAGAAAATCCAGCCACTGTGGATTTTTTATGTGTTCAATTTGATTTTACAATTAACCAGGAAAAAATGAAAAAGTTAGCAAGTGTTTTAACCATCATAGTTTAATAGCCTGTGAAGTACAAAATCCACAGGCTATTTTCTCGTATTTAGTTTGCGTTAATTAGCTTTCCCTTGTGACACAATCGCTATAGAAAACAAGGGTTTTGAATTTATCATTCAAAACCCTCGTCAGGCCGCATAAACACTGGGTTT
>CAYQRI010000010.1:0-31192 GCA_964420085.1 uncultured Ruminiclostridium sp. | reverse complement strand
GTCGTTTCTTGCCTTTCTAGGGGGGACTTTTTTTACAGCCTCAATTAAGAAAATGGGACATTGTGAGCGCCACCTATTTGGAGCAAAATACCTCAATAGCAGCAGCCATGAATGTGGCTGTGCCTTCTCCATATTGGTCTATATTTTGGGTAAAACGCTCGTCACCGATATACATCAGTCCCAGGCAAGACAAAATCTCTTTTGTGCAATGATAGAAATTAGCAGTAATGTAATCCTGCCATTTCTTTACGAGGACTTGTGCTTCCTTGCTTTCTGGCTGGATCGTACGGTTTTCGGAAAACTCTTGTAAAATGGCCTTCCCCTCACCGGATAGAACTTTCCATTGGTTATCATCATAACTGCTTGTTTTTTTCTCGCTTTCAGCATAGGCAGCGGTGTTGCCCCAGCGTTCCTTTACCTCAGCGGCGTACTTTTTCTTAGTGGCTTCAAATTCGGTCATATCAAATTGCTTAAAGCTCATATCATGTTCCCCTTTTAATGTGTTATCTACAAGGACTATTAAATCGTCTATACGATTTCGCTTTTGCAAAAGCAATTCCCTGTGCTTTGATAAGGCGTTTGTCTTATCGTAATTTGGATTTGTCATAATTTCTTTAATGTTATTTAGAGAAAAATCCAATTCTCTAAAAAATAGAATCTGCTGTAAGGTTTCCAGTGCAGTGCTATCGTAAAGTCGATAACCAGCCTCTGTGATTTCACTTGGCTTTAACAAACCGATTTCATCATAATAATGCAAAGTGCGTACCGTAACACCTGACAGCTTTGCAACTTCATTTATTTTCAATTCCAAAAATCCTCCGTTTCCTTTAAGATGTCCGCAGTAGATGTGATGGTTGCTTCGTAAATTGATTTGCCTGTCTTTTTCAAATAGTGTGCAATGAGAGCGTAGCCGCCGCAACAAGGCATACCAACTGGAGCACTCCACGCATAGCCATAATTTCATGTCCGTAAAGGAAAGACGACAGCTTACCCCTGTCAGACTTCGTTAAGTTTGCTTTCACCATCGGTTTAATAATGCATTCAAGAGCTTCGTGGCTCGTTTTAGTTCCCCATTTTCCGACGTTATCTTCTCCGAACATGAATGCTGCAAAATTCGCTGCAAGACCTTCCGAAACGATCATATCTGCCAGTGTGATATTGGGATTCCACTGCATAAATTGAAAGCGTACATTATGAGTTGTTTCATGTGCCAAAGCAACAGGTAGCATTTTCAGAGATTTTTCGTTTGGAATAATTGTCCCAATAATGTATCCGGGAATACCTCTATCGTCACAGTAATCACTCGTCATTGCAGACATTGGATTTTGTGGATTGTTCAGTATAACAGTGAAAACATAGTCCTGTGTCGGTAAGGTAATGCCGTGCGCCTCAAAGCCCTCCAATGTGTTTCCGATACTGTTTTCACAGGCCCTCCCAAAGGCATCCTCACTGATTTGCCGGATTTCCTCAAGCTGTTCGCATGTGATTTATGACGGGGTATAATCTCCGCCCATTTCTGAAGCTGACACTACATCATATCCACCCACTGCTTCCGCTTTCAAACATTGCCACTTGAATTCAAATGGCTTCATCAAATTGTAGCGATATATGTTCTCTTTTTCTTCATTTGTTGCAGTTATCATTTTTCTATAGATTTCATCTGAGCGGATTGTTTTTATATTCATAAAAAAATTCCACGGTTCATATTTTTAGTGTTGTGTTCGAACCACAATGATAGCTTACACTATTACGCAACGTAAGAGTCAATAGTTTTTTGAAATAATTAGAGTAGTTAGTATTTTGAACAGAACCCAAATATGTTTACTGTCCTTATGCAGGTATCTTTTGAACGATACTTGGATTATGATGTGAAAAGGCACTGTACTAAAGCTGATAGTACAGTGCCTTAACTTCGTGATTAGTTAGATTTTCTCATATAGGCTAGAATAAGTGGTAACAGAGGGTGTACTCATTTTGTTCATTTGAGTTTATAAAATATCTTACCGATGAGACTTCCCAGAAGGGCAATGATGCCATAGACGGCAAGATAAAAAGCGGCACTCTCGTTGTAATAGATAAAGATTGTTGGCATAAAAAGCAAAGCAACAGCCAAAGGGTAAATCCAATTAAATGAGTTTTTGACACCAAATACTATTGCGGTGGTAAAACAGATTAAGGGTATGGCAACCAATAGTACAAACATTGCAGACCCTGTGTCTTGAATAACCATTGGCAATAAATAAAATGCAACTATATTCACCAGCAAATACGGTATCATTTTTAGAGTTACTTTCATTTCGATTCTCCCCGTCTATTATATAAATTCGCTCCATGAGCGTTCAAATTCAATACTACCGCTTCAACGCACAGACTATGAACAATGGAAAGGGTAAGGAATATGAAACGGAAATCGCACCACCGTCCTTTTGCGAGGATACTCTGGAAGATACTCGGCTTATAGCCAATAACAGCAGAAACGCCACGCTGCCATTCGTGGTATCTCTGCTGAGTTGGTGTATGGATTCACTTTTTAAGCATAAACAGAACAATGGTCACCAGCGAAACCACAACTGCCGCAAGGGATAGCGTGAAGTGAAACTGCATACCCTCCTGCGGATGAAACCGTATCCACAACCCGCAAATGATTGTACAACTGAGCAGCAAGATGGATGCACTACCCATGATTTTCAAGAAAACACCCATTACGCATTATCCTCCTTTATCGTGTGATACGCAAATTTCAATCTTGCAACTTGACCCAGCACAATGCCAAGGCAGATCATAGCTGCCATGAGCCAAAAACCCAATTTGTCCATTGCTTTGTTTCCAAAGATCAATGCCATTGGCGATTGCACAAACAAAACCAGTGCAATGATGCCCAGCAGTTTGTTTTTATGGTAGTTAGAAAGAGGTGTAACGGTACGGCTCGGATACTTCATTCGCAAAAGCTGGTCAAGAACAAGCCCGACTGTAGCGAGTGCGAACATGACTAAAATGCCGTAGCCATCATAAAACCAATCTACTACAATTAGAGCAGGGATAGACAGTACAAAAGAAATCAGCGAAAGGATCTTTAAGCTATTTTTCATCATCATCACCCCCTAAAAACAGATTTAATTGCATATCAAGAAAATCACGCATTTGCTGCTCATCACCAATATCAATTCCGCAGTACTTGCGAAAATC
Organism: uncultured Ruminiclostridium sp.; assembly: GCA_964420085.1. Lineage (GTDB taxonomy): Bacteria > Bacillota > Clostridia > Oscillospirales > Oscillospiraceae > Evtepia. Next base: position 28,006 of record CAYQRI010000010.1, on the reverse strand, counting down.
CTCCGCCCGATAAAAAATTAGTTGCATCGTGTAGACCATTTGAAATGCAATCATGCGGCATTCGGCTTCACTTTTTGCCCCATCGAAATGTAGCTTGATGTACGGCAGAATATCAAGGGGCAACGAAATTTCATCATTCAGCATCAAGTACGGAATGGACAACTTTGTAAGCGCTCGGTACTTGATCATTGCGCTACAGATATGGAGCAGCAATTCTTGCAGCTGCTCCTTTGCCGGGCTACGGGATGTAGTGATGCGGGAATAGCGATTAAACTCTTCAGCTACGATTTCATCAACCGCAGTTTTCAAAAGTGCATCCTTAGATTTAAAGCAATAGTTGATCATGGCAAGGTTTGCCCCCGCCTCAGACGAGATTTGTCGTGCGGTCAAGCTATCCGGCGGAGCACCATCGGTCAGCAAGCGCTTTGTGGTATCAATCAGTTTTCTGCTTGTATCTTGATTTGCCATAAGCATCTCCTCATAATTAAACTTGTATTAAACACGTTTAATTATAGGGTAAGAAGTTGTTTTTGTCAAGCGAAACTCTTCAAAAACAAGGCGGATCATAATTTCACCCTAATCTAAAATTATTTCAAATATACAGTTGACATATATCGTTACTGTATAACGTCAAAGAGCGATTGGAGAAATTTATAAATATTTCAAAACAACTACCGCTAACAGAAACAACATATCTTATTCTATTAGCAATTAAAAATCCGGGACATGGATATGCCGTTATGCAAAAGGTTGAGGACATGAGCGAAGGTCGTGTGCGTATTGCAGCGGGTACGCGGTAGATATATGAAATAAGCTTACCACAATAACACAACTGCTTCCGCCCCTTGTTTGTCAGTCCTGCTGAATAGCTTTCTACTGCTTGCTTTAATTCGATGAAACGAATACAATGTGTATAGGTACATGGAAAGGAAGCGAGAAAATGGACCATATGACTGTGGGGGAAGCAGCAGAGAAATGGAATATCACTGAGCGCTGGGTACAGAAACTTTGCGGAGAAGATCGAATCAAGGGTGCTGAAAAACCGATAGACGGACAGTGTATTCCTATAAAAACAAATGGGGGACAAAATGGATGATACAAATATTCTTAGTGGAAGATGATTTAAGCTTGATTAACGGCTTGTCTTTTATAATTAAAAAGCAGGGGTACCAATTGGCTGTTGCTCGCACAATCTGCGAAGCAAACATGATGTGGGCAGACGGTAGCTTTGATCTTGTGATTTTAGATGTTTCGCTGCCGGATGGCACAGGCTTTGAATTATGTCAAAAGATACGGGAAACATCAAACGTTCCCATTATGTTTCTGACTGCTGCCGATGAAGAAACCGACATCATTATGGGGCTTGATATCGGCGGGGATGATTACATCACAAAGCCGTTTAAGCTGGCCGTGTTTCTATCAAGAATCAATGCGTTGCTGCGCAGGAGCATACAGTTTCATCAAACAGAAGCACAGCTGGTGTCCGGTGGAATCAAGGTTGATTTGCTGAAAAGTGAAGTGTATAAAAACAGTCAACGGATCGAACTGACTGCCGGTGAATATAAGCTGCTGCGCTTATTGGTAGAAAACCCGGACAGGGTGCTTTCTCCGGAACAGATTTTAAGCAAGCTGTGGGATTGCGATGAAAACTATGTGGACAGTAATACACTCACCGTATATATCCGCAGACTGCGTACAAAAATTGAAGATGATCCCAGCAATCCCCAAAGGATTATCACGGTACGCCGCTTGGGGTATCAGTGGAATTCTTCTAATTGAGGTGCAAGCATGAAAATACTGGCGAATCGAAAAATTAAACTGCTTTTCATACAGATGTTGATGTGCATTTCTGTGTTTATGGTAGCCGCACTGGTTTTGATGCGCTTGTCCTCTGTTCCTGCGACCCTGACTATATTTTTTTGCGCACTGTGCATGGCACTGGCAATCCTGCTGTTTTGCTGCAGATATTTCAAGGAGCAAAACAGCACCATTGAAACCGCTGTGTCCGAAATCACAGCATATATTTCTGGAAATCCCGATGCCCGCATTTCATGCAATGACGAGGGTGAATTATTCAGGCTATTTCATGAGGTAAACACGTTGGTTTCTATTCTGAACGCCCATGCACAGCAGGAACAAAAGTCCAAGGAATTTTTAAAAGATACAATAGCGGATATTTCCCATCAATTAAAAACACCCCTTGCAGCGCTCAATATTTACAATGGAATTCTGCAAAGCGAAACAGAAAATACACAGGCAATTGAGGAGTTTACAGCTTTATCCGAACAGGAATTGGGCAGAATTGAGACTTTAGTACAAAACCTTTTAAAAATCACCAAAATGGATGCTGGGACGGTCATTTTCGAGAAACAGACGGAGAACATATCGGACATGATGGAACGTGTGCAAAAGCGCTTTTTCTTCCGAGCCGAGCAGGAAAAAAAAGAAATTCGCTTTACCGGCGACCCTGCAAGCACGTTACTTTGTGACCGAGATTGGCTCATCGAGTCAATCGACAATCTTGTTAAAAATGCCCTTGACCACACGAAAGCGGGCGATTGGATTCACATTACATGGAAGCACTCTCCTGCAATTTTACAAATTCGCATTGAGGATAATGGCTGCGGCATCCATCCAGAGGATTTGTATCACATCTTTAAGCGGTTTTACCGCAGCAAATTTTCAAAGGAAACACAAGGGGTCGGTTTGGGGCTGCCCCTTGCTAAATCCATTATTGAAGCCCATAACGGAACAGTAAAGGTTGACAGTGAATTGGGTGTGGGCACTACTTTTATCATAGAATTTTTAATTCCTACAAAATTGTAGGATGAAATTCATCTGACTGTAGGATACGCATGATACTCTTTCGTTGTGGTTATGGCACAGAAAGAGAGGTACAATGATGAATCTATTAGAAGTAAAATCCATCAGTAAAACTTACGGCAGCGGTGAAGCTGCTGTGCACGCATTAAAAGACGTCAGCTTTTCTGTTCCTAAAGGCGAATTTGTGGCAGTGGTGGGGGAATCCGGCTCGGGTAAAAGCACACTGCTCAATATGCTGGGGGCGCTGGATACGCCCACCTCCGGTAAGGTCTTTATCGATGGAAATGATACCTTCAAAATGAAGGAGCGCCAGTTGACTGTTTTCCGTCGTAGGAATATCGGATTTATTTTTCAAGCATTCAATCTAATTCCTGAGCTGACGGTGGAACAAAACATTATTTTCCCAGTTTTGCTCGACTATCAGAAGCCGAATCAGAAGTATCTGGAGGAATTGCTGACTGTGCTGGGTCTGAAAGAGCGCCGAACTCATCTCCCCAGCCAGTTATCCGGTGGGCAGCAGCAAAGAGTTGCCATTGGGCGCGCATTGCTGACACGTCCGGCCCTGATTTTAGCGGATGAGCCGACCGGCAATCTGGACTCCCACAACAGCAGCGAGGTCATTGCCCTTCTCAAGGAAGCCGCGAAAAAATATGAGCAAACCATTGTGATGATTACCCACAGCCCTAGCATCGCCCAAACCGCTGATCGTGTGCTGAAGGTATCCGATGGCACCCTCACCGATTTGGGGAGGTGTCGGGAATGAAAAGCTATCTGAGTCTCATTCCGATTACTGCCAAGGTACATAAACGACAAAACCGTATGACGCTTTTGTGCATTGTGTTTGCTGTGTTTTTGGTTACTGCCGTGTTCAGTATGGCAGAGATGGGTGTGCGGATGGAGGCAGAACGGCTGGTCGGCAAGCACGGCAGTCAGGCTCTGGAAAGCCTTTTTTCCAGTACAATGGCACAGACCTTGTTCGGCGTGGCGGCAATATTATTTCTCTTAATTTTGCTTGCTGGTGTTCTGATGATCTCCAGCAGTATGAATAGTACCGTTGCAAAGCGAACAAAATTCTTTGGTATGATGCGATGCATCGGTATGAGCCGCCAGCAAATCATCCGATTTGTACGGTTGGAAGCACTGAACTGGTGCAAAACGGCGGTTCCCATTGGTGTGCTGCTTGGGATTGTTGCAACATGGGTCTTGTGTGGGGCACTGCGCTTTCTGGTTGGTGAGGAATTTTCCAATATGCCGCTTTTTGGTGTGAGTATCATCGGAATGATCTGCGGCATTCTTTTGGGTGTAATCACCGTGTTGCTTGCTGCGCAGTCCCCGGCAAAACGTGCGGCAAAGGTATCGCCAGTCATGGCGGTATCAGGCAATTCTGCGACAACAAAGCACACAAGCCATGTGCCCAATACCCGCTTTCTTAAAATCGAAACGGCACTGGGCATACATCATGCTATATCAGGCAAAAAGAACCTGTTTCTTATGACAAGCTCCTTTGCGCTCAGCATCATTTTGTTTTTGAGCTTCTCTGTGATGATAGACCTTGTGGGCTACATCATGCCCCAATCCGCAAGCACTGCGGACTTGAGCATTGCAAGCCATGATGGTTCAAATTCCATTGACCCTGCGTTACCAGATCAAATCAGTGGCATGGCAGGGGTAAATCGTGTTTTTGGCCGAAGAAGCGGCCTCGGCGTTCCCGCTGAGGTAAACGCTGGTTTAAGTACAATTGATCTAATTTCTTATGATGACTTTGACCTGGAATGCCTCGTGAAAGATCACCAGCTTCGAAACGGCAGTGATATAAAAAAAGTATATGGGGATAGCAGGTCTGTCCTTGCAGTTTGGGATACCGAGACCCCTGTTGCAATCGGCGATCAAATACAGGTAGCGGGTGAAGTAGTCGAAATTGTGGGACTGCTAAAATACAACCCCTTTAGCGAAGATGGTAGCACCCACGGAACTGTCACACTCATTACCTCCGGCGAAACCTTTGCTCGATTAACTGATATATCCGAATATTCACTTGTCATGGTGCAGACAACCAGCAGTGCAACGGATGAGGATGTGCAGGCAATTCAAAGCTTAGTGGGGAATCAATATCAATTCCGTGATCGGCGGGATCAGGGCACCACCAGTACATACATGGCGTTTTTACTGTTCGTGTATGGCTTTTTGGCAATCATCACGGCGGTTACGGTGCTGAATATCATGAATAGCATTTCCATGAGCGTATCTGCAAGAATCAAGCAGTATGGGGCAATGCGTGCCGTTGGTATGGATACACACCAGATGAGGAAAATGATTGCGGCCGAGGCTGCTACGTATGCCTTTTCCGGCTGTGTAGTCGGCTGCGCAGTTGGCCTGCTGCTTGGCAAGCTGTTATATGATACTTTGATTACCACGCATTTTGCCTATGCCGTATGGACTTTCCCTGTTGTTCCGCTTGCTGTGATTCTTCTATTTGTCCTTGCTGCAGCTATCGCCGCAGTCCATGCTCCAGCAAAACGAATTCGGAATATGGCAGTAACTGATACGATCAATGAATTGTAATATCTGTCGCACGACGGCAAAAGAAAAAAGCCGTCGTATAGCAGACACATTTTTATGCGCCAAAAAAACGGTGGCTTTGATTTCAGAGCCGCCGTTTCTTTGTGTTTTACACAAACCAATGACGACTGCTAGGGACACGGTGGTATTTTAGGAAAGCGGCACTGGAGAACACGCCAAGACCTGAACAGCTTACAATGACATCCCCCTGTAAGCAGGCGTCAAAACGGCTGCTTACAGGGGGATGATTTTTTGTGGTATTTTTAATAGGACTGTGTCGTCCAAAGTGACAACAGCAGGACAGGTGCCAGCCACAACAGCAAATATAAGGAGAGATTCCAAGCGGACATGGCACCCAGCGCACCGGCACTGGAAAGTGAGGTGGTCAGCACAACGCCCACGCAGGCACTGATGTTCACAAAGAGACTATTCCAACGAGCGGCCTTATAAATCCGCTTTCCGGCGATGAGGGCACCGCAGAACGGCGAAAAGCCTTCTCGGCACAAGAGTGCCACAATTTTATTGCTATGTACCTGATTGGCGCCCGAAAATTGCACACGATTGTTCAGGCTGGGGAAAATCACCTGATCCACAGGGAAGCGTCCCCCCATACGCAGACGGTGTGCATTCAAATTGAAGTCACGCGTTGCCAAAATGGGCTGGAATTTATGCTCCAGAAGGGCAAAAATGGAGGGAAGCACCGTGGGATGCACAGAATAGCGCATGGTGAACATCCCCACAAGCTGTCCGTCCACCGTGCAAAGCACGGCGTCCTTGACTCGGATGCCCTCAGGAATGACAATCCCCATACGTAGCATAAATTCGCTGTTGCCCAGCATGATTTTTTGTCCGCCGCATTCACCGACCAGCCCATTCTCCTGCATGGTCAGCTTCTGCACAGGCAGATAAGCACCGCCTTCCTTTTGGAGGGTGCGGTCAAAGGCATAGACGAGTCCGGAGCCGGAGGCTCGAACCAGAGAGGCCGAAAGCGAAATGACCCGTTCCAAGGGGGTTGTGAGGGTGAAGGTTTGTCCGCCGGAGAGCGTAACGGTACCGGGAGGATAGAGGTCATAGTCTGTAATCATGACACCCTTGCAGCCCTGTGCGGCCACAACCCCGGGCCAGCCTGCCAAAGCGATCCCAAGCCGTGCCAATTTTTTGGTCAGGGCAGAGAAGGGCATTGCAAAGGAGAGGGGTGCGCCAAGGGTAGCGGCAGCGGAAAATAAAGCGGAATACGACCAAAACACCAGCTTGGGCTGATGGTGTGCCACGGTTGTGATGAGTGGCAGACAAATGCACGCCACCAAAAGCACAGGCGTTAGGCGGCGGAAGCGAAGTTCCCCCTCTGTTTCGGTACGCATTTGCCGTCCGAAGCCCTGCGGCGAGGCAATGGACTTTCGAAAGGCGGGCTTCCCCGAAAGCAAATTTTCGTCTTGGGTGACCACATAGGGATATTGAATGGAAGCCGCCGTTTCTGCGGTACGGAGCGATGCCGAGCGGGCACAAAGCTTCCCCACCATGTGGAGCGTCAGCACCAGTCCACACGGCGCAAAGAAGGGAAAGGTATCGGTGCGGAGGTGCGAGACCAGCAAGGAAATACCGTCGGCAAAGGTAAACACAGTGGCGAACAGTGCCAAGGTATCGGCATTGGGCGCACGGGTGGCGAGTTGAATCAGACCGTCCTTTAAGACATCCACGCACAAAAGGGTGCAGACCGCAAAGATACCCAAGCCGATGGGAAGCATGAGGTTACTTGGCATAAGCCCGGACAAAAAGGAGAATCGACCGGTATCCAAAAGGGACAGGATGAGCAGTGCAGCGGCACAAATAGACGCTCCAATGGTCTGTAGCCGCAGGGCGGAAAGCCCTTGCGCATATTCGGACGCAAGGTGAGAGGGCGTGGCATCCGATGGCACTTGCGGCTCGGGACGGGGCTTGCGTTCCCGACGAAACACAAAATTGGGTCCGTCCTTGGTGGGACTTTGCTTTGGCTCCGCCCCTGGGCGTGGGATCGAGCCTGTTTGCTGTTCTGCTCCAGTTTGAGGCTGTTCCGCACCCATGGGAGAGGGTTCCTCCGCTGGAGAGGACTCTGTCGAAGGTTGTGGTTGGGCTTTTGATGAAAAGAACACCAAATCCGGCTCATCAGAGGACGGTGGTTGTGTCCCCTGTGTCTGACCCACAGGTGGCGGCGTGGGTTGTTGTATCGGTGTCGGTTGCTGCGGCGACGTGGGTTGCTGTGGTGTTCCCGGTTGTTGCACCGGCGTCGATTGCGGCGGTGCTACCGGTTGTTGCACTGGTGCCGGCTGCTGTGGCGTTGCCGGTTGCTGTGGAGCTGCCGGCCTTTGTGTCGGTGTCGGTTGCTGTGGCGTTACCGGTTGTTGTATCGGTGCCGGTTGCCGTGGCGTTACCGGTTGTTGTGTCGTCGCCGGCTGCCGTGGCGTTACCGGTTGTTGTGTCGTCGCCGGCTGCTGTGGCGTTACCTTTTGTTGCATCGGTGCCGACTGCGGCGGCGGTGCCGTCGGGATAAATGGGCGAGATTCCAACACAGACTGGGAGGGCGAGACCACCGGATTTCGTACCGCTGGTTTGATCAGCGGCGGTGTTTTTGGGGGGCTGGGGGACTGCTTGGAGGGGGCATAGTCCGCATATTCCCATAAAATATCCCCTAAGCTAAACTTGTTGTCATCTGACATAGAAACCGCCTCACAAATCAGGGTAACATACGCTGTCTGACCGATTCATACAGCAAAATAGCGGCAGCGGCGCTGGCATTCAAGGAGTTCAGCTTTCCCTTCATGGGAATGCTCACCAGGAAGTCGCAGGTTTCGGAAACCAGGCGACTCATGCCATCTCCCTCCGAGCCGATCACGATTACGGCAGGACCCTTGAGGTCCGCTTCATAAAGTGCGGTTTTTCCCTCTGCGGCAGCACCAAAAATCCAAAGACCTTCTTTTTTCAAATCCTTCAGGAGGGTGGGCAAATTCGGCACACGAGCCACGGGGATGTGGGAAACTGCGCCGGCAGAGGTCTTCGCCACCACAGCGGTCAGACCGGCACTGCGCCGCTTGGGAATCACGATACCATGCGCACCGGCACATTCGGCGGTACGGATGACGGCACCCAGATTATGGGGGTCGGACAGCTCATCACATACTACAAGCAGCGGTGCCTCTCCTCTCTCCTTGGCAAGTGCCAAAATATCGTCCACGGAGGCATATTCCCGCACGGCAGCCACGGCGATCACGCCCTGATGGGCGTGGGTTCGGCTCATACCATCCAGCTTTCGTTTATCGGCATCGGCGACCACAATGCCACGGCTTCTGGCGGTGGAGGCGATATGTCCGAGGGCATTGTCGGTTTCGCCCTTCATGATGAAGATTTTATCAATGGTCGTCCCGGCACGCAGTGCTTCAATCACGGCGTTGCGTCCCTCAATGATGCCATCGGCAGGGGCATCCTCTACGGGGCGAAGGGGTCGGGACTCGTTCTTTTTTTCTTTCATACTGCTCCAATCTTGTCTCCCTTGTCTGCACGACGAGGAGACGGTGGTTTTGTCCGGCCTGCGACCGGAGACATGAAAAAGATATACTACCTTATAGTATACCATGAATTTCAGCTAAGAAAAAGCCCCTAAAGCAAGTTCCTTCGAAACCTCTCGGGGGGAGCCATACAGCGCAACCCTTATGTGGAGCACAAAATACTTTCATGGAAATGTCTCTACCCAAAGCGTGGTCCTCTGTGCTATACTATATTAAATCACATCCTATGCAAGACATAGTAGGAAAAGGAAGGGTGGAAGCTCTATGGCGGCAAAAAAGAACCAAGTGGTCTCTCTACGCATGGAGGGCTATGGCAGCTCTGGCGAAGGTGTGGCACGGCTGGATGGACAAGCTGTATTTGTCAAGGGGGCACTGGCGGGAGAATTGTGCCGTGTCCAACTGCTGAAGGTTGGAAAGTCGGTGGCTTGGGGGCGTGTCGTCGAGGTTTTAGAGGCGTCCCCCTTCCGCCAGAAATCGGATTGCCCCTATTATCCAAGATGCGGGGGGTGTCAGCTCCGCCATATGGACTACGAGGAGGAATTGCGGTGCAAGCGGCAGCGTGTACAGGATGCATTAACTCGTATTGGCGGCTGGTCGGGGACACTTTCCGCCATACACGGGGCGGCAGATCCAAAACGCTACCGGAATAAAATTCAGTTTCCCATCGGCGGCGATGCGAGTGTCGGCTTCTTCCGTGCCCGAAGCCACGATGTTATTGACGTTTCGGACTGTCTGCTCCAACCGATAGCGGCGACACGGCTGCGCACTGCGTTTGCTGCGTGGATGACAGAATTTCAGATTCCTGCCTATGACGAGACAACACACACGGGGCTTGTGCGGCATTTCTATGTCCGTACGAACCAAGCGGGTCAGGCACTTTGTGCGGTTGTGGCAAACGGACAGAAGCTACCCAAAGCACAGCAGCTGGCAGAGCGGCTTCTACAAGCCGAGCCAAAGCTGAAGGGGCTGGTTCTTTCGGTGCATACGGAGAAAAGCAACGTGATTTTGGGGCAGAGCTACCAAACGCTTTGGGGGCAGGATTTCTTAGAGGACACTCTATGCGGACTCAATTTCCGTCTGTCCGTCCCCTCTTTTTATCAAGTGAATCGGGCACAAACCGAGGTGCTTTACGGCTTAGCACTGGACTTTGCCAACCTCCACGGCACCGAAACCGTTTTGGATTTATACTGCGGCATTGGTACAATTACGCTTTCGATGGCACGCAAGGCTGGCAAGGTAATTGGGGCGGAGGTCGTACCGGAGGCGGTGACGGATGCCCGAGAAAACGCCCTGCGAAACGGCATATCGAATGCGGAATTTATCTGTGGGGATGCTGGAGAAGCGGCGCAGGAGCTATCCCGGCGTGGCTTACAGCCCACGGTGATTTGTGTAGACCCTCCCCGAAAGGGGCTGAGCATTTCAGTGATTGATGCCATTGCGGCCATGCAGCCGGAGCGATTGGTTTACGTTTCCTGCGACCCTGCCACCTTGGCACGAGATGTCAAGCTTCTGCACGAGCGAGGCTATCACCTACAAAGAGCCGAAGCCGTGGATCTGTTCCCGAAAACGGTGCATGTTGAAACCGTAGTATTGATGTCTAAGGTCAGGTAAATAAGTGTAAAAAAGGCCTGATTTCAGGCCTTTTTTGCTATCGGGTATATGAAAACATTCAATCTGAGGTCTAAACTATTTGCTCTGCGGAAACAGGGCGATAAGGAACTGTCGAAAAATGTGTGTGTAGTTTAGACGCCGATTTAGATGTCAGAAAAATTTGCAAAATTTACAGGGTCTTTAACGAATATAAGTATTATGAGGAGAAAATGTTTATGGATGATACTGTAATACATAGTTCACCAGAGGATATGGAAGGTATAGATGTCTCTGAATACTGTGAACATTTAACAGAATATTTTATCGATATGCCAGAGGTAGCGCATCCGCTTCTAAAAGGTGCAAAAGAGGCCTTCTCAAAGATTGAACAGATGCTTTATTCGGCTCCATCGTTTATAAATCTTGTAAAAGCAAGTGTTCCAGAACAGACCCTTCGAGCAATCCTGAACGATGACCAGAAAGCAAAAATTTCGAGTGGCACACTAAAACTGATGACAAAAAAAGATGGTTCCTTGATGGCAATTCTTGTAAATCCCGAAACTAAAAAAATTGTGTCAACGATATCTCTTCAAAATGTGAAGCTTTCACCTGCGCTTTCTCAAGCTATGACCAGTTATGCTTCTCAAATGCAAATGGCACAAATTGCAGAGCAGATTCAAGTGGTGCAGTTGGCAATAGAAGAGGTGCGTCAAGGGCAGGAATATGACAGATTAGCAATGGCATATAGTTGCCAGCAGAAACTACTTCAAGCAATGGAAATTAGAAAACCAGAGTTAAAAGCAGTGGCCTTACTTCAAATTGCATCAGACGCAGAAGATAGCAGAAATCTATTAATGCAAAGCCAGAATGCTAATTTAACATTTGTTAAAGACCAGCCAGAATCGTTCTTTGGTAAATTATTATCAGGTGCGACACCGGATAAAATCAGTCAGCGAATGAATGAAATTCGTGAAAGTCTAAGTGCGGTTAATATGGTCTCTTTAGCTGAGGCAATAGCATATCAAGAAATGGGCGAAAATGCAGCGGCAAGACAAAGTTTACAGTATTATGCTGGATACATAGAAAGCGCATATCTTAGTACAAAAGGTCTTGTGGAGCGTCTTGATTTAATTGACCCAGCACCAGAAAATTACTGGTCCAAGACATTGCCGGATATAAAGAAAAAAATACAAGCCTTACCTTGCATTGAAAAAGTAGCGGTGTTGGAAGGAGAAACAAACGATGAAGAACAAAGTATGCAAGAATAAAAAATGCATGAAGCCTCTTCCTGATGAGTATAAGTATAAGTATTGTGAGGCTTGCAGAAATCAGCATGCACAAAAAGTTAAAAATGGTTTAAAGGCAGTAGCTGGTGTTGCCGGAACCGCAGCGTGCTTTGCAGTTACTATTGTGAACGCAGGAAAAATCAATCCAAAGAAATGAAATAAGGCTTTCATCAAACTCTGTAATCTCGCTGCGCTGTGCCTTCCCCTCTCATCCCCCTATCAAACTGGGCGTGCCGATCACCGTCATCGGCACGCCCGGTTTTTTGATTGCTTACTCCTGAAAATAAAGGGACGCAAGGTACATACTGAGCCGTTTGGCTTCTGTTTTGGTGATGTCATCGGGAACCGAAAAGGTAACGGTGTAATTCGGACGCAAGGTATAGGACACCTCCACATCTTCACAATCGGCACAGAACGAACCGCCGTCCGCAAGGGCTTTGATCTCATCATAGTGCTTGGACAAATCCGCCGTGGTGCGATGCACCTTCAAGGAAGAACGCAGCTGCTTGGAAAGCTCAGTCCTCAAGTGACTTGCCGTGAAGCTTTTCACCTTGCGCTGGTGCGGATAGCCCTCGGTCTCATTGTCTACCGTCTGGTCAAAAACATAAGCGCTGTCTACAACAGCAAAGTAAATCTCATCCCCATCGGGAATCAGGAGATAGTCCCCTTTCTGCATTCGATTCACAAGGATGTCAATGGTCGCATACGCATTGCCCAAGACAACGCCGCTGTAGTGATAGGGTTCCCCTGAGAGCAGCTCCTTGATATCTTCTCGAGACTTCCCAGACAGATCCCCAATATTGGGCCACCCAATGGCGACAAAGTTGTTTGCTTGAAATGCATCCAGACGTTTCGTGTCACCATGAGGGAACGGTCTAAGCAACCATGCCTGCTTACTCATAGCAATTTCCTCCTCCAAAAAAGTTGATAACAAGTACATATCTTCTTTGTGCGATTAGAATAGCACAATCAAAAGAAGATGTCAAGTAGATATCTAGTTGTTTTTCTACGTTTTCGTTGACAAAGCGCTCCTACAAGTGTAGTATATTAACAATACTACACTTGTAGGAGCGTTGCTTTATGAAATTATCTGAGAATGAATGGGCAGTTTTGGAAGTCCTGTGGCACGGAGAGCATTTGGCGCTGGGAGCTGTGGTGGAACAGCTTGCACCCGTCACCGGCTGGAGCCGGAACACGGTGTTTACCTACCTCACCCGCATGGAAAAGAAAGGGTTGGTGTCCATTGATCGAACCCATTCCAAGCCCTATGCCCCCGCAGTGCGTCGGGAGGACTGCGCCCGTGAGGAACGGCAGGAGCTTTTAAGCCGGGTTTACGGCGGTCACACCGGAGATCTGGTGGCGGCATTTTTGAAGGAGAGCAGCATCTCTCAGGAGGAACGGGAACGTTTAAAATCCATGCTGGACGAGATGGAGGTCTGATATGACAACTATTTGGGGATTTTTGGTACAGACCTTGACTGTGTCGCTGGTGGCTGCACTTCTGCTGGTGGTAAAGGAGCTGCTGGCGGATAAGCTCTCTCCCCGCTGGCAATACGGGGTGTGGGGCGTGCTGGCGCTGCGCATTCTGCTGCCCGTATCCATGGGGCGTAATGTCCTACTACCAGTACCACTATGGATGGAAACCTTAAAGGGTATGGCGGAAAAAGCACTGCATTCTGCCTATGCCAACGTTTACACGCCGATTTCTATTCGGTGGCCGCTACCCATTTTGGAAAGCCGTCCCCAGAGCGTCACCGACTGGCTATTTGTTTTATACGCCGTAGGCGTTGCGGTCTCACTGCTGTGGTATCTCCTCTCCTATCTGAGACTGCGGCTGCTTCTGCGCCGAGGCAATGCAGTGTCTGAGGCGGCACAGGCAAGACTGCAATCCGTTTGTACACGCTATGCCTTGCGCCCCTGCCATGCCGTGACCGTGTCCGGACTGCCCTCAGCCTTTGTGTGCGGGGTATTTCGCCCGGTGCTGGTACTGCCAGCAGATATACACACGGATGAGAAGGTGTTGCTCCACGAGCTGCTGCATTTGAAGCACCATGACGCCCTACAAAGCGTGCTCTGGTGTATTCTGCGTTCGTTGCACTGGTGCAACCCGTGGATGCAGTACATCTTCAACCGCATTGGCAACGACATGGAATCTCTGTGCGATCAGCGGGTTCTGGAGCATCTCGAAGGTGAGGAGCGCCGAGAATACGGCAGGATTCTGCTGTCCATGGCAAATGACCGTTACCCCAGAGCGCCCGGCACCACCTCCGTCTCCAACGGGGGCAAGAACATCACCCGCCGCATCGCTGCCATTGTGCGCTTTAAAAAGTACCCCAAGGGCATGACGCTGGTATCCGTCTGCGTGGCGTTTGTGCTGGCGTTCCCGGTGCTGACGGGGGCGGCGCCAACTGATTCCGGAAATATCGGTCGCCCCCATACACCGAGCGAGCTTGATCGCAGTCTGGCCATGACCCGCATTCAGCGCTGTACCACGCTGGCGGGGGCGCTGGACACCTACGCCAAGGGGCTGATGTATCAAAATGGAATCTACATCGCCATGGCTTCGCCGCTGAGCCGTCAGGAAGCGCTGGAAGCACAGCTGCGGTACCATTCCGAGGTGGAGGGTTGGGTGGCCTATCATATCGAGTTGGGAGATAAACTGGAATATGTCCTGCAAAATGAAGGGTATAGAATCTATAATCTGGCGGTGCAGGAGGATGGCAGCTATACGGCTCTGCTGGTTTTCTCCGTCAGCGCTTTCTTAAATCCCGACGGAGAGGGCTTTTTGAGAAATGACGAGGGTGTGAACTGTGCCGGAAGCGTGGGCATTCCAGTGACTGTCCGTCAGGAGGATGGCTGGGTGGTAGAGGAGACCGGAAAACCCATGCAGCTTTTGGACTTTTTCCGTTATCGAACTCCTACCGCAGAGATAGATTCGCTCTGGCTACAATCCTATAAAAGTGCGGGAAAAAGCGGCACAATCTCCGTGAAAGTACAGACGCAGTATACCGTTTCCAACCGCGTGCAAAGCGGTGGTCTTGACCTTTTCGGCGGAACAACCTTTGACGATACCCTCAAGCCCAATGCCGCATTTGACAACTGCATAGAAAACACCTATTTTGAATATCACTTCGGTGGCAATGCCACTCAGCGACAGACGCTGTCCCATGCAGCACTTGAGATCGCACCGCTGGACACGCCGAATACGGAGCCGATCTTTTCGGGGCGCATCGACGGTGGTGACAGCAGCTGGAGCAGCAACGACGGCACGAGTGGATGCAGCAAGCCGGTCACACCGGAATGGGACGGCACGCTGATTTCCGGCGGTGGTGGCACAGCCATGATGAAGGACGGACTTGCCCAGATCCCCGCCGGGTATGCCGTGCGCATCTACTGGAATGGCGAGCCAGTAGAGGACTTCATTCTGGAGGAGGTAGCGTGATGGAGCGAGAAAAATTGGAAAAGGCAATCAAATCCATTGCCTGGGGATATGTACTGCTCCATGTCAATATCAATTTGGGCAGCCTAAACCTTCTTCCCGACTGGCTGGGCTATGTCCTGATTCTGGGCGCACTGCCGATTCTCAGCGAAGCGGAGCCGTCTGCTCTGCTTCTGCGTCCCTTGGGCATCTTACTGGCACTTTGGGAGGGACTGGTGTGGGGACTGACCAGCCTCGGTGCACCCCCAAATTTCATGGCTTTGGGTCTCGTTGCCGCAGCGCTGAGCCTGTACTTCCACTTTCAGCTGCTCACCAACCTCTCGGCGCTGGCACGGCAGCATAACTCTCCTCAAGAAAAGAAGCTTCTGCATCTGCGGACGGTACGCACACTGCTCATCACCGTGCTGGCTCTGCCGATTCCATGGGAACAGCATATCGCCCTCACTACCGGGATGGCAGTCGTCAATTTGATCGTGGGATTTTGGATTTGCTCCCTTCTATTCTCCCTGCGGCGGTCTTTGATGGAATCAGCTACCCAGACAGAAACGGAAGGATAACGAAATGATAGAACAACAGCGCCCGGCTCATGATGAGCTGGGCGCTGTTGTGTTGCCATGGTCCGTGTGGCAAAGCCTTCTCTTTTGATCGCAAAAGAAAGCCCCTTGATAGACTTAAATCATCCTCTCAATGCCATGCTCATAATGAGCCGTCTGATTTTTCTAAAAGTATGGCGATTGTTTGGCTTTTCTCAGAATAATCCGCCCCTGCCACATCAGAGAAAACACCCCGTAGCTGAAAGCCTGCCGCCTGTGCTTCCTCAATCAAGCTCTCCTGTGCGAAATAGGTTGTCTATAAATAATAGACCGCTGCTTTGCTTTGGGAGAGTACCACAATCTGCTCCAGCGTTACGCTATCACAATAACGGTAATTACCATTTAGCACGGTGTGTGGCATTTCACGCCAAAAGCCACCGCAGGGATACCGCTCCCATGTTTGGGCTTCCGCAAAAATCTCATAATAATATTCACCTCGCTGGTCTGCTCAATGATAGTTCTCCAATACGCTACATCGTGCATACGACGATTCTGCTCATTTTCTAACCGCAAGAGAATAATTGACATGATCAAACGCAGTCATCCTATGGGAGGGATTTGCCTTATTATAGGACTCAAAATATTCCTCTGTCATTTCTTGTGGCGTTAAGTGTTCATATATCAGAAAATCATGAGCAGAGAGCAGTTGCTCCATTTCGTCATAGGAATAGCTTGCCAGCATTTGCTCGTTTGCTGCGCCTGCCAGCATGGCTTGTTTTTTTGCTCGCTCTCCTGCTTTTTCGGTATAACTGTTCTCATCTGGGTAATCAAATATGATGGAACTGCCTTTTGGCAAAATGGCACTTATGACAGAAATCAAAGGTTCAAAGGTTTGCTTTGAAAGATAATAGGCAACGCCAAGAATCGTGCCGCAGCTTATTTTGCTGCGATCAAATGCCTTGTGATTCAGCAATACATCTGCCCATGCTTCTTTTGTAAAATCTGCCTCAATGTAGTGAACATTATTAGGAATTACAAGATTGGCATTTTTCAAGCGTTCTTGTTTATCGTGTGCTGTAGCTGGGTGGTCTATCTCGAAAATTTCCACTGTGTCTGCCCAAGAGGGTTGACGATACGCAAAGGTGTCATAACCAGCACCGAAAATCAAGTATTGCCTTGCACCAATTTGAACCGCCCGTTCAAGTGACTTTTCTGCAAAGGCAGCCCTGCCAAGTGGCGGTGGAGATAATTGATGATCCACAACCCATCTCAGGGCTTCCTGTGCAGTTCCCACGAAAGTTGGATTGAAAAAGCTGATACCATCAGACATGGATTTGGAGATTTGGGTATATTCCTCTTCGGCTAACAGCTTCCTTGCAACAGTGTCATCAAAAATCTTGACCTCGTTGTTTAGAGAATGGTATGCTCTTGAAAATGCGCTCACCAGTGCAGTCATGCTTTTTTGTTTCATTGTAAAACACCCCCTATATACTTAATAGACCCTTGGCATGCCAAGTACAAGACTTGAATTTTTCGCCATTTTGTGGTATAGTAAGTATAGAAAAGAGAATGATTTTACAACTCCGTCACATATTTTGTGTCGGTTTTTTATTTTATGAGTCAAGAGCAAAATATAAATCATCTTTGGTTCACTACACCATATTTTTAGGCATAGAAAAAGACCTAACTTCCCCTTGACGGGAAATTAGGTCTTTTGGTGCCGGTGGTCGGACTCGAACCGACACGATGTTGCCACCAACGGATTTTGAGTCCGTCACGTCTACCAATTCCATCACACCGGCATCTCAATTGATGCTTGCCTATTATACAACATTTTTTTTCAGATAGCAAGTATTTTTCTCATTTATTTTCAAGAGAAAACATAGGAAATCAGGAATAGATGTGGTATCATAGAAGACAATCGAAAAAAACCAAACGCTTGGATGTCTTTGGAAGGGAGTTGGGATGTTTGAAATGGAGCCTTATGAGAGCCGTGCTTTTCCCTGTGTGCCTGCTGAGTCTGACCGGGTGTATGTTCAATAGTGTGGATGAAATGTATGCCCTGCCCAAGGTCTCGGAGTCCTATGTCAATTTACAGGCGAAAATCAACGACGAAAAAGGCGATGCCGAGTATATTGCCCCCGTCAGCGGAGACAATCGTCAAACCATTCAGCTCGTGGATTTGGACGGCGATGGGGTGCAGGAGGTGATTACCTTCTTTCGGGATGCAGGGGCGGAGCAACCCTTGAAAATTACGGTTCTAAAACGGGATGAACGACAAAATTATGAGGTCATGGCACGCATTGCCGGCGTGGGGTCGGAAATTGAATCCGTGGAATATGCCCACCTCAGCGATGAAACCACCTATGATATTTTGGTGAGCTGGCAGGTCAGTGCCTCTGTTCATACCTTGGTTGCCTATGATCTTTCTGGCATGGAGCCGGTGGAGCTGATGCGGAGCGGCTATGGACGCTATCTCTCCGCTGATATGGATAACGATGGGTTGGATGAGCTTCTGCTGGCACAGCCGGAAAGCAGCAATACCTCCGATCTGTACATTGAATATTACAACGAACACGGCGGCAAGCTGGAGCTTGTCTCCTCGTCCAAGCGCTCCGATGGCACCGCAGATATCAGCAGATGGGAAACCGGTATCCTTCAAAATGGACAGCCTGCACTCTTTGTGACCTCGTATTTCGGGAAGGATAGCCTGCTGACCGACATTTTTTGCGTGAAGGAGGGCGGACTGAACAACACCTCCATTACCGCAGAAAAGCCCCAAAGCAGCAATGTGTTCCATTCCTATATCGGCGTGTATCCTATGGATATCAATAAGGATGGCGTCATAGATGTGCCCATTGCTGTCTCGATTCCTTCCTTCGGCGACGGCATTTTGAATGATTTCTTTTGGCTGAAATGGATGGACTATCGCTTGGACGGCGGCGCTGTTTGTATAATGACCACCTACCACAGCAGCGACGGCTGGTATTTTGAAATTCCGGAAAATTGGGTCGGGTCGTTCTCTATGAGCAGGCAGGACGGTCTGGTTTCCGGCGTACGCAACACCACCTTTGCCCATGGGGAAATCGGTGAGGGGAAGGGACCAGAGCCGTTTTTGACCATCAGTATGCTGACTGGCGCCAACCGTGCGGAGCTGGCACAGAGGGGGAATCGTCTCACGCTTTACGCCGATACGACCACCATTTATGCCGCCGAGCTTTTGCACAGTGACTGGGATTGTGGGCTGGATGAGGAGAATGTAAAGCAGAGCTTCCATGCCAATATTGGCGCATGGCCCTATCCTTAAAGCACCGCTATTGTATGATCTGGTGTCTTTTGCCGGATGGCAGCACGCTTGCGATTGAAAAGAAACCAACTGTGAAAGGAGTCGAACCATGAAAAAAATTCTGGTTCTGGAGGACGAAGCCAACATTCGGAGCTTCGTTGTGATTAACCTCAACCGGGCAGGCTATGAAACCATAGAGGCGGATACCGGAGAGAAGGCATTGGAGCAGCTTCGGCTGAATCCCGATGTTCGTGTCGCCCTGCTGGATATCATGCTTCCTGATATGGACGGCTTCGAGGTCTGCCGCCGTATCCGTGCCGGAAACTCGAAACTCGGCATCATTATGCTGACCGCCCGTACCCAAGAGATGGATAAGGTGACCGGCTTCATGACGGGGGCGGACGATTATGTCACCAAGCCCTTCTCTCCGGCGGAGTTGACCGCCCGCATTGACGCTCTCTACCGCCGCATCGGCGGCGAGATGATGGACGAGGGAGAAATTCGACAGCCCCCCTTTATCCTGAATACCCGAAAACGTACCCTAGAGAAAAACGGGCTTCGTGTGAAGCTGACACAGGTGGAATATGCTGTGATGAAAATGTTCATGGAAAATCCGGGAAAGGCACTCTCTCGAGAGGAAATTCTGCGCCACGTTTGGGGTGGCAATTCCCTCGGTGATGAAAAAATCGTAGATGTCAATATCCGCCGTCTGCGTGTGAAAATAGAAGACGAGCCGACCAGCCCTGCCTACATTACCACCATTTGGGGCTATGGCTATAAGTGGGAATATTGATATGAAATCACTGTTTAAAGTAAAGGGGATTCGAAAGCGGTGGCTTATGAACAGCGTCAGCGTGCTGGTGATGATTCTGGTGCTGGTCGTAGTGGCCTTTTCGTTGGTGGTTAAAAATTATTACGACAGCAGCATTCATACCGATATGGACAGCAAGGCACGCACCGCGGCAAGCTACTTCAGAACCTATGCAAGCGGCAGCATCGGCGTGGGGGACTATCTCACCGCCGCCCAAGACTACGTCAGAGCCTTGGAGGATGGGAGTAAAATTGAGCTGCAATTTCTCACGCCGGCGGGCGAGGTGGTGTATTCCTCCAATGGACTGAGTCTGGCTGGCTCGGTGCCAAACACCAATGATATTGTTCTGCTGAAAAAAACAGGCAGACAGTCCTCCTGGTCGGGACGCTCTCCCCAGACCAGAGAACGCATCTCCGCCGTTTCTGCGCCCCTGATTTACGACGGCACTACGGTGGGCATTTTGCGCTATGTGACCTCTATGCGGATGGTGGATCGGCAAGTCCTGATCCTAACGGCGGTGGTGGCCGCATTTTCTGTTGTGATCCTCAGCCTGTTTTATACCTCGAATATCTACTTTGTACGCTCCATCGTCGAGCCGATTCAAAATATCACCGGCATTGCCAAGCGGATTGCCGGCGGAAGCTATGGCATTCAGGTGGAGAAAAAATTCGACGACGAGGTCGGTGACCTCACTGATGCCATCAATGATATGTCCCTGCGGATTAAGCAGGCAGAAAGCATGAAGTCGGAGTTTATTTCCTCTGTTTCCCATGAGCTGCGTACGCCCCTCACTGCCATCACCGGCTGGGCAGAAACCATCATGAGCGGGGAAGCACGGGACGAAATCGATGTCCGCAAGGGTATGGCGATTATTGGCAGTGAGGCACGCCGTCTTTCCGGGATGGTGGAGGAGCTTTTGGAGTTCTCCCGCATCGAGGACGGTCGATTTACCCTCTCCATCGAGCCGATGGACATCAAAGCGGAGCTGGAGGATGCCGTGTATACCTATCATGAATTTTTGGCGACGGAGGGAATCGCAGTGTATCACAAGGACTGCGAGGAGGAATTTGATCCCATTCCCGGCGATCCGGATCGGCTGCGTCAGGTGTTCTGCAATCTGCTGGACAATGCCGCCAAGCATGGCGGTGCCGGAAAGAAGATAGAAACCGCCATTTTCCCCGATGCGGAAACGGGGGATGTGGTCATCACGGTGCGGGACTTCGGCTCCGGCATTCCGCCGGAGGAGCTGCCAAACGTCAAATATAAATTCTATAAGGGAAGCTCTACCGCCCGTGGAAGCGGCATCGGCTTGGCGGTGTGCGAGGAAATTGTCTCCCGACACAACGGCAAGCTCATCATTAAAAATGCGGAGGATGAAGCGGGCGGCTGCCTGGTCGAGGTGCGTCTGCCGAAGTCCTAAAAAATTCAAAATAGAGGAACAAAAAAGAAGGTTCTTCCGCAGTCCATTGCGGTTGGTACCTGTCCTCAATTACGCAGTTTTGCGTCAGAATGGAGCGTTACATGAACGAAAAAAAACAGACGTCCCCCGAGGCGTGCGGTGCCTTCCGCACCACCATCGGCGGACAGGCACTCATTGAGGGTATTCTCATGCGAGGTCCCAATAAACAGGCCATCGTTGTACGAAATCAGGAGGGAGAGCTGGAGGTCAAGGAGGAGGAGCTGAAGCTTGTCAAGGATAGACACCCCGTGTTGGGCGTGCCCTTTATCCGCGGCGTGGTGAATTTTTTGGATTCTCTGATCAAAGGCGTGAAGGCACTGATGTGGTCGGCGGAATTTTACCCCGAGGAGGAGGAGGAAGAACCCTCCAAATTTGACCGCTGGCTGGAAAAAAAGTTCGGCTCTGAGGGGGCGATGAAGTGGATCATCGGCATCGCCGTGGTGACGGGAATCGCCTTTTCCATTGCTCTCTTTATCATTCTCCCCACCTTGCTCACCTCCGCTTTGCTCTATTTCGTTCCGGATGCCCCCATGTGGCTGCGGAATGTTTTGGAGGGCGTGTGTAAGCTCGTGATCTTCTTCCTGTATCTGGTGCTTTGCTCCCGCTTAAAGGATATTAAGCGCACGTTCTCTTATCACGGTGCGGAGCATAAAACCATCTTTTGCTACGAGCGGGGACTGTCGCTCACCGTGGAAAATGTACGGGATATGCCCCGACACCATCCACGCTGCGGCACCAGCTTCCTCTTTGTAGTCATCGTCATTGCCGTCCTAGCCTCCAGCGTGGTGTTCGCCCTCCCCGTGATACGGGATGTCGCTACCAATGCGCTGGTCAGAATTTTGCTGCATCTGCTCCTCCTGCCCCTTGTGGTGGCGGTGACCTATGAGCTGAATCGCTTCATCGGACGGCATGACAATCCCTTCACCCGTGTGCTCTCTGCACCCGGGATGTGGATGCAGAACTTTACCACCTTTGAACCGGATGACAGCATGATTGAGGTGGCAATCGAGGCGCTAAACCGTGTGCGGCCCGAGGAAAAGGGTGCTGACGCTTGGTAAAGCGGCAAACAAAGTATCTGGGTAGCGATAACAGGATAAAAGAGGGACTTTTTATGGGAGAAAAAGCCCATAGGCGAGTTTCTTGTGAGAAGTTTCTCTTTAGATAGACTCTATAATTTTTTTCATTTGGGGTGTTAGAATATGGCAATCACCTATCATGATTTGTTCTTAAAAACAAAAAAAACAATGATGGCGGCAGGCATCGAAGCCGCACAGCTGGAAAGCAAGGAGCTGCTTTGCGCCGCTGCCGGAAAATCACCGGAAACACTGCTGCGGGATATGCGGCTGTATACCACCGACGAGATCGAAGAAAAGCTCAATGTGATGCTGGAGCGACGCTTGCAGGGCGAGCCGATTGCCTACCTCATCGGGGAGTGGTCCTTCTGCGGGCTGAACCTTTATGTCTCACCGGCGGCGCTCATTCCCCGTATGGATACCGAAATGCTGGCGCAGCTTGCCATTGGTCGTTTACAAGGCTACAAGGGACGTGCCCGCATCTTAGACCTCTGCGCCGGTACCGGCTGCTTGGGGCTGACTGTGGCACATACGCTCAGAAATACCCACGCCGTTTTGGTCGATTACTCCCACGCTGCGCTGGAATTATGTAAGCAGAATATCCGCCGCCATAACCTCTCCGGTCGGGTGGTGTATCTGCATGGCGATGCCTTGCAGGCGCCCAGCCCGACCTTGGGTCAGTTCGATGTATTGGTCTGCAATCCGCCCTACATCCCAACCAAGGACATTGCAACCCTCGATAACTCCGTCAAGGACTTCGAACCGATTTTGGCGTTGGACGGCGGTGCAGACGGCTTGGATTTTTACAGAGCCGTGACGAATTTGTGGAAGCCTGCCATTAAGCCCGGCGGCTATCTCCTCTATGAGGTTGGCATCGGGCAGGCAGAGCAGGTGGCTTGGATTTTGGTGCGGGCAGGCTATGAAAATATCCGCATCACACGGGATACCGCCGGCATCGACCGTGTGGTAGAGGGCAGACGTCCTTTAGAAGACGCTCCGGAGGAGGGAGTATAACAATGGCTGAAAAGAAAAAACCCATTGAAGCGGCGGCGCCCGCTTCTGATAAGAAAAAAGCACTCGAAACGGCCATGTCACAGATCGAAAAGACCTATGGCAAAGGCTCCATTATGCGGCTGGGTGACAATACCCGCGTTGTGGTGGAGGCAATCCCCACCGGCTCGCTGGCGTTGGATTTGGCGTTGGGCATCGGGGGCGTTCCCCGTGGTCGTATCATCGAAATCTATGGGCCGGAATCCTCCGGTAAAACCACCCTCGCCCTCCACATCGCCGCACAGGCACAGCGGCGTGGGGGAGAGGTCGCCTTCATCGACGCCGAGCACGCCCTTGACCCAACCTATGCCCGTGCCTTGGGCGTGGACATTGACAATATGCTGATCTCACAGCCCGATACCGGCGAGCAGGGCTTGGAAATCTGTGAAGCCTTGGTGCGTTCCGGTGCCTTGGATGTCATCGTCGTGGACTCCGTTGCCGCCTTGGTACCCCGTGCGGAAATCGAAGGCGAAATGGGCGATGCCCATGTCGGCTTGCTGGCACGGCTCATGAGTCAAGCCCTGCGGAAGCTGGCAGGCTCCATTGCCAAGACCAATTGTGTGGTCATCTTCATCAACCAGCTGCGGGAAAAGGTCGGTGTGATGTACGGCAACCCCGAGGTGACCACGGGTGGTCGTGCGCTGAAGTTTTATTCCTCCGTGCGGATTGATGTCCGCCGTGTGGAGGCGATCAAGGTCAGCGGCGAGATCATCGGCAACCATACCCGTGCCAAGGTCGTGAAAAACAAAGTCGCACCGCCCTTCCGAGAGGCGGAATTCGATATTATGTACGGCGAAGGCATTTCCAAATATGGTGAAATGGTGGATCTGGCAGTCAAGCTGGATATCATTCAAAAAAGCGGCTCTTGGTTCTCTATGGGCGAGGAGCGCATCGGACAGGGCAAGGACTCTGCCAAGCAGTATTTAAAGGATCGCCCTGAGGTTTGCGACCGTGTGGAGGAGGAAATTCGCCAAAACTCCTTCAAGCTCATGAGTGCGCAGGCACAGATTGCCGCCCGTGCCGCCGGCAGAGCCGCACAGGAAGCACCCGCCCCCACGCAAGGTGTCCCCCTCACACCGCCGCCCATCCCCCGTGGCATTGATGTGAGCGCCGACGACTTTGACGATGCAGATTGAGAAGCTGCTTCCCCCTATGCAACCTGCCCAGAAGTGGACGGTGGTCTTTGAAAACGGGGACACCCTGCGTGTCCCTGAACAGACCGTGCTGGACGAGGGACTTTCCATCGGGCTTTGCTTGGAGCAAGAGGATATGACCCAGCTGCGGGCGGCCGCCGCCTTTGCAACGCTGAAGGAAAAGACCATCTCCCTTTTAACGGCTCGTATGCTGTCCGGCGGACAGCTGGCGGAAAAGCTGATGGGCAAGGGGGCAACCCCTGAGCAGGCGGCGGAGCTGGTCGCTTGGGCAGAGCGTGTGGGGCTGATTCATGAGCTGGAGTATGCCAAGAGCGTGGTGCGCCACGGAAAATCCCGTGGCTATGGAAGCTATCGCATCCAAAATGACCTGTATCGGCGCAAGGTGCCACGCTGCCACTGGGAGGAAGCCTTGGCAGAGCTTGGGGACACGGAGGACGCTGTGGATCATTTTTTAGAAACCAAGCTTTCGGATGCGACGGATCGCAAGCAGTGTAAACGGGCGTCTGATGCCTTGGCACGGCGGGGCTTCTCTTGGGAGGAGATTGCCGCCGGCATCGAACGCCTTCGCCGCAGACAGGAAGAAGCGGAGGACAGATACTGACAATCAATCAACTGGTTATCCGTATAAGAATCAAACAAAGCGAAAGGACAGCATCATCATGAAGGTTGGATTTATTTCCCTTGGCTGTGCAAAAAACCAGGTCAACTGCGAGCAGATGATTTGGCAGACCTATGAAGCAGGGCACGAGGTGAGCTTGGAAACGGAGGGCTGCGATGCCGTGGTGGTGAACACCTGCGGATTTTTGCAGGAGGCAAAGGAGGAGGCCTTGGCAGAGGTCGCCAAGCTCGTGGAGAAAAAACGGGCAGGGGAGCTACAGACCATCGTTTTGACGGGCTGTATGACGGAGCGCTTCCAAGATGACCTGAAAACCCTGTGTCCCGAGGTGGACGGCTTTGTCGGTGTGGGCGGCTATGAGGACATTGCCCGTGTGCTGGAGGAAGCGGCACAGGACAAGCACCCCATGCTGTTTGGCGATATTGACGCACCCGTGCCCGAGGTGGATCGGGTGGTGTGTACCTCTGATTATTGGGCGTGGCTTCGGATCGCCGAGGGCTGTGACAACCGCTGTGCGTATTGTGTCATTCCCTTTATCCGTGGCAGATTCCGGAGTCGTCCCATGGAAAAGATTGTGGAGGAAGCCCGCAATCTTGCAGAAGCAGGCATGAAAGAGCTGATTGTGGTGGCACAGGATATCACCCGATACGGCTTGGATCTTTACGGCGAGCGGAGCTTAGCGAAGCTCCTGCCCCAGCTTTGTGCCATTGAGGGCATCGAGTGGGTGCGGCTGCACTATCTCTATCCCGACGAGGTGACCGACGAGCTGATTGCCGTCATTGCCAACGAACCGAAAATCGTCAAATATTTGGATATCCCCATTCAGCACATTTCCGACCGCATTCTGAAGGCGATGAACCGACGGGATACGGGGGATTCCATCCGTGCTCTGTTTAAAAAATTACGGCAGGAAATTCCCGGCGTGGTGCTGCGTACCAGCCTGATTGCCGGGTTCCCGGGGGAAACGGAAGCGGACTTCGAGGAATTGTGCGAGTTTTTGTTGGAGTATAAAATGGAACGTGCCGGTGTCTTTGCCTATTCCCCTGAGGTGGGCAGTGCCGCCGCCACCATGCCCGACCAAGTGGAGGAGGACGTCAAGCGCCGCCGTGTGGCATTGATTACGGATATCCAAATGCGGGTGGTGGATGACTATTGCGCAAGCAAGGTCGGGGCAATCATTCCCGTTTTGTGCGAGGGCTATGACGAGGAAACGGAGCTGTTCTTCGGGCGCAGTGATGCCGATTCCCCCGGCATTGACGGCGTGGTTCACTTTGAAGGCGAGGAGGGCGGCGTGCGTCCCGGCGACTTCTATCAGGTGAAGGTGACGGGTGCCTATGACGGCGAGCTGGTCGGCGTCCTATACGAGGACGAGGAGGGCTAAGGTATGAATACGGCAAATAAACTGACGCTCTGTCGAGTGGTTATGATCCCTCTCTTTCTCGTGCTCTTATATTGGGATTTTGCGGGGCATCTTTGGGCGGCGCTGGCTGTCTTCATTTTGGCGAGTGTGACCGACTTTGTGGATGGCTATGTCGCACGGCATTACAATCAGGTGACGGACTTCGGCAAGTTCATGGATCCTTTGGCGGATAAGCTTTTGGTGATGTCGGCGATGGTATGGTTTGTGGAGGTTGGCTGGATGCCTGCTTGGGCGTTCTTCCTTGTGATTGCCAGAGAATTGGCGGTGACTGGTCTGCGGCTGGTGGCCGTGGAGCAGGGGCGTGTGATTGCTGCCGGGAAGTCCGGCAAGGTCAAGACGGCGGCGACGATGGTTGCTATTTGCTTGATGCTTGCTGTGCCGTTGGAGACACTGCGGCTTGTCTGCGTACTTGTGATTTTGGTCACCACGGTATATTCGGGCATTGAGTATTTTGCCAAGAACAAGGATGTCCTCTCCACAGGTGCCATGTAACCGCCGGGCGGGCGAAGCCCGCTGTTAATCTCGAGATCGTTTGGTTGTGATTGAATGCACTTTTGTTCCCAAGGGGGGAGTGGTGTGTTTTGCCCGCTACGGGCGGGGACGGGGGTTACGGCGACTGCGGCCGCCGAAGGACGTCGCCCTACCCGGGCGGGGCAAGGCTTTCTCCTGTCACGCCTCGCACGTCTCGCTTGTCGTGGTTCTAAGTCACTCCGACTGCGCAAGAAGCGAAATAAATCCCCTTTGGGGCTTCCTTTCGCATCTTGCTCCGCTTCGTGTCTTAGCCCACGGCGAGACGGCTCGGGCGCTTCGATGTAGAAAGCCTTGAGAAAGAGCAGCAAGGGGTGCGCCCCTTGCATCCCCGGAGTGATTAAGTCGTCGCTCTCGCTCCTCCGTTTTGGGTTTGTGCCGCAGTGGAAACGCTAGGCTTTCTATACCGCCCGTTTGTTGTTCCCTGATTTGGTTTCCGTGTTTTGTAAATGATATTATAACTGGATTTGAGGTGCGAGCAATTCTTTTACACTGCGATTCTATTTCTAGCGGGTCGTTCGAACCACGATGGGAAAGGGTTTCTCGCACGCTAAATTCAGGTTTAACCTTTGTCGCAAAAAACACAGAAACCAAATCTTGGAACCGCCTATTGCGTTCTGTGGCACTACCGTTTCCACTGTGGCACAGAGCCAAGCGGAAGAGCGACAGCGATGACTCAATAGCCCCCGGGATGCAAGGACCGCAGCCCTTGCTGCTCTTTCCGTCTGCTTTCTCCAGAGAAAGCGGACAACCCCCCGCCCGGGTAGGGCGGCGTTCTCAGGCGGCTTTCAGCCGCCGTCGTCCCCCGCCGTGCGGGGAAAACCCACTTCATACCGGGAA
>CAYQRI010000009.1:12278-31635 GCA_964420085.1 uncultured Ruminiclostridium sp. | reverse complement strand
GCAAGACGTGGCTCCAGAATATGACGGTGCATCGGTGGTTTGCGAATAAGGCTTGTCCGGGGGACTGGCTTTACAGTCGGCACGGAGAGATTGCAAGCAAAGTCAATGCCATTTTGGATGGAGAAACGGAGGAAACAATGGACGGTGAGGAAATTTATCGGAAGCTGAACGACTACCTCGGAACGCAGCCAGTGCCGGACTGGGCGAAGGCGGAGCTTGCCGAAGCGGTGAAGCTGGGGATTACGGATGGGGAGTGTCCTTGTGAGCTTGTGCCACGGTATCAGGCAGCGGTGATGGCTTTGCGGGCGGTGAGGGGCTTGTGTGCAGCGATGGAAAGCCCGAAGTGAATAGTAAAATGTGGGAGTATAGGTCTTATAGAACGCTATATCTTCCTCTCGACAACTGTCGTATATCTTTTTCGTATGGATACACACGGCTTCCCGGATACCGCAGCTGTCCTGCACAGGCCCGGGCACAACCCGTTCACTCATGGTGCTACCTCCTCTGATTTCTTGGAAGCGGTTGGATGAGAACCCCTTCCCACTATGACGGTGCCTGCCAATTCGTTTCCGGCACAACACCCGTGGCCAGCACACACAATGCGATTTGGTGTCTGGTACTCCATCCTATGAGCCGCTTGCCTGAGGTGTTCCAATCCGACCGCATCTTCAGTCGCCGATCTGCAACCCTATGGAGTCAAATAAGTTGCGTCCCCCTCAGGCACATACGGAGAGATACCCACCAACGTATGGACGCAAAATAAGGAGCGGGTCTCGCCCGCAAACTTTTCTCTTGTAATTTTTGGGATTTATGCTATAATACTCGTTAAGTCCATTGCTTGCAGGTATAGTTCATCGGTAGAATGACGGCTTCCCAAGCCGTAGAGACGGGTTCGATTCCCGCTACCTGCTCCATGAAAAAAACAGACCTATTTTCCCTTGCGGAAAATAGGTCTGTTTTTTTCATGGACTTTTTGTAGGAACACGATATACCGTGTCCGAAAACGGGGTGCCCTGTGTGCGTGCGAGGTGTTTAATCCGTAATCCCAAAGAGGCGTTTGCCGTTTTCTGTGGTTGCGGCAATCACGGTCTCCACCGGAAGCCCTTTGATTTCTGCTATCGTTTCCGCCATGTGGTACACATAACGGGAGTCGCACCGCTTGCCACGGAAGGGCATCGGTGCCATATACGGGGCATCCGTCTCAATCATCAGGCGGTCGAGCGGCACCGCTTCCACCACCTCGGGTGCCTTTCTTGCATTTTTAAAGGTGATGGTACCCGTAAACGAGAGGTGCCAGCCTAGCTTTACCAGCGTCTTGGCATCCTCCACACTGCCCGAATAGCAGTGGAACACCCCACGGACGTTGGGAAATTCCTTCACGATGGCAAGACAGTCGGCGTGTGCCTCACGGTCATGCACGATGACGGGGAGGTTCAGGCGCTCCGCCAGAGCAAGCTGGGCACGAAACACAGGCTTTTGGATCTCACGGGGGCAGTCCTTCCAGTAATAGTCCAGACCGATTTCGCCGATGGCCTTCACCTTGGGATGATGGGCGAGCGTCTCCACACGAGCCAGCCAATCCGATGGCAGCCCGTTGGCATTTTCCGGATGGATGCCGACGGCAGCGAACAGGAACGGATAGGTGTCTGCCAAGCGGATGGATTCCTCGGAGGACCATAAATCACAGCCGGGGCATAGCACGCAGCCGACACCCGCTTGGGGCAGGGCGTTCAGCACCGCCGCCCGATCGGCATCGAAGGCCTCATCATAATAATGCGCATGGGTATCAAACAGCATAGTTTAATTCTCTCCTTCGGTTAGCATCGCCAAGGGGTGCATCCCCCGTACGTCGTTTTTCTTTTCGTTTTCAATCACGGCCTCTGGGTTGGCGTCCTCCAGATGCAGGAGCTTTTCAGCCATGATGCGGGAAAAGCCCGACATCAATATGGTCTGAATGACTACGTCCTCCACGGAAACCTCCTCGCCTGCCTCCGGGTCCAGCAGCCCCTTAGTGGCATTGCGTGTTTGGGCGGTGAAATAGGTGCCCACAAGCTGAAGCCGTTCGACATAGCTATTATAAAAGGTACAGACAACCTCCTGCTCGGCAAGGGTGGAGGGGAGCAGCTTTTGCAGGGCATGAATACTGGTGCCCTGCTTCAGCGTGAAAATCATAATCAGGTAAGCGATGTGAATGCGGTAATATTTCCGCTTGGAGGGGGCGGGCATGACCTTGAGTCGGACGTAATTGTTGATGGTGGTGGGTGTGACGGGTTTATCCTTTTGATCCTCTACGGGGATAAAGTCCAGGTATTGCCCCAGCAGGGCGATGACCTGATCCATATACAGACCGATATCGGGTATTTCCTTCCAGGTGGGGAGCTTATAGTGATTGAGGTAGTCCTCCCAACGGACGAGCTTATGGGCAATCAGGGTTTTATCATAGGGCATGATGGCGGCTCTCCTTCCCGAGGTGTTTCGGGCGGATATCAAATCCGTCCGTATTGTGGGTGAATCGTTTGCGTGTTTATTGTACCATAAAGAGCAAAGAGACACAAGAAAAATGGCAGGTTGTGCAGTTATTTCTTGTGTTGTATATTATGAGGAGGATAAAAAATGCCGCTACAGAGAGGTGTTCTCTGCGGCGGCACGGAATTGCATATTAAGAGAGGTGGGCTTAGGCGTGATTCTGCACGGCAAAAATGCTGCCGAAAAAGGCGGCCATGGGAGCGTCCACCGGGTTCAGGTGTGCTGAAAACGGATTCGTGGTGAGACCGTCCCGTGCGGTGAGATCCGGCAGGGGAGGGATGACCGCTTCGGGCAGCTCCGGCTCCACCTCCAAGGCGACATCAGGGGAGGTGACATACCAGTAGGCAGTGGAATTTTCGATACGTGTGCCGTAGGCTTCGGTGATGGGCACACGAGCCAAGGCGATGTTTTCGGCGGGGTCGGCACAATAAAATACGCCGTCGGTGTAATCAGTGAGCAGGACGGCATGGGGGACGGAGGCAGCATGGAGGACAACGCCCTCGGGATGCTCGGCCAAGAGGTCGATTAAAACCTGACGATTGGCGTTACCACCGGGGAGCTTCCGGCGCTCCACGTTGATGCCGTCGTAGGAGAACTGATAGGGGAGACCCCGACCGGCGAGCCAAAAGACGGAACGGCAGGAATTTTCGGTGATCTCGTTCCAATTTGCGTCGCCGCGCAGCATAGCGGTTCTTCTGAGCATCATAGCCGTGCTGGCGAGGGTGCAGGTTCCTCTTTGGTTTTGCTTGAGGAAAACGCCCGTATCGTTTAACTCGCTGGCGGTTGCGGCGGCGACCGTAACGGTCGAGAGCAACAGGACGGCTATCGTCAGTGTCAGAATTCGTATGCGCATAAAGGACCTCCTCTAGGTTGGCGGCGAAAATTTGATTGATTTGTATAAAAACGGAATCAAGTGGTTACAATTTGAAGGGATTGCGGGGGAGGATGTTACCAACTGTAACTATTCTGTAATTTTAACACAGAAGGAGCCAAAAGGAAAGGTGAGAAGGTAAAGTTTTTGGCTTGATTTTGTGTACAAAATGTGAACATTTTCAGGCGAACTGTGAATATCCACAAAAGAGAAATTTGAGAAAGAAATAAATTCGTCAAGTTGCTAGGTCCTGGTTTTCCCCTATGAGTGACAAATTAAAACAGCCTGCGGCAAAAATCGGAATCCCACAATTTTGAAAATATCCCTTTTCAATCCCCTGTTCGTGTGCTATACTCCAACTATATCGACTTAGGAATATTCCTTGGATAGGTATCACTACTTAACAATAAAAGGAGCGATTTTATTATGGAACTCGAAACCGTACTGTATCGTGTGGAAGGCAACGTCGGCATCGTCAGCCTGAACCGCACCAAGGCCATGAACGCTATGAATGAGCAGATCTTTGTCGACCTGACCACCGCCTTCGAGGCAGCGCAGGCAGATGACAACGTCCGCTGCGTCATCGTCAACGGCGAGGGTCGTGCCTTCTGTGCAGGCGGCGACATCCCCGAGATGAAGGGTCTGGATACCGCAGAGACCGTCTTTGATTTCTACAACATTGCCGGTATCTTCATGAAGCTGATGATCAACTTCCCCAAGCCCGTCATTGCTGCCGCTCACGGTGCAATCGCCGGTGCAGGTACCTCCCTGCTGATGGCTGCTGACATTGCACTGGTCGCTGATAACGCTATGTTCATCGTCGCTTTCGGTGCCGTTGGCCTGATCCCCGACTGTGCCGGTCACTGGCTGCTGCCCCGCGTCGTTGGTCCCAACGTTGCCAAGGAGCTGATGATGACCCAGCGTGCAGTCAAGGCAGACGAGATGAAGGAGCTGAATCTGGCAAACCGTGTCGTCCCCGCTGACCAGCTGATGGACGAGGCTATGAAGCTGGCAAACAAGATCGCAAAGGGTCCTCTGAACTGCTACGCATCCTCCAAGCTGCTCATGAACAAGGCACACGAGAGCACTCTGGAAGACCTGCTGAAGGAAGAGACCGAAAAGCAGGCCGCTGCTCGTATGCACGCAAACGGCGACGAGGGTCTGGCTGCCTTCATCGAAAAGAGAAAGGCAAACTTCCAGTAAGTATACACGGATATTCATTATTCATTCAGAAATGAATCTTAAATTTGTGTAAAACAGGCAGTCTGGCTGAGGTCGGACTGCCTGTTTTTTGCTATAATGCTGAATGTGTTGGATTTAAATTCAAAATACCTTGCAATTGCAAGGTATACTGTGTATAATCCAAGTATTGTATCGTTTGGTGTCGCTTTTGACTCTGCTGCACCAAACCAAAACAGGAAAAGAGGTTTATAAAATGAAGAAGTTTTTATCCGTTCTGATGGCAGGTGCAATGCTCCTGTCTATCTGTGCGCTGTCTGCCTGCGGTGGAAAAACCGACCCCGCACCCACCGAGCAGAACCCCGAAGGAGACACCGCCACCGTGAAAACCGTCACCGAAGGTAAGCTCACCATGTCCACCAATGCTGCCTTCCCTCCCTACGAAATGACCACCGATGCCAATACCTTTGAGGGTATCGACGTAGAGGTCGCTGGTGCCATTGCCGAAAAGCTCGGTCTGGAGCTTCAGATCGACGACATGGACTTCGACGCTGCGCTGAAGGCCGCACAGGACGGTAAGAGCGATATGGTCATGGCAGGCGTTACCGTGAACCCCGACCGTGAACTGGTGATGGACTTCTCCGAAAGCTATGCAACCGGCGTGCAGGTCATCATCGTGAAGGAAGGCGCCACCATCACTCTGGACAACCTCGGTGAGCAGAAGATCGGCACCCAGCGCGGCACCACTGGCTACATCTACTGTAGCGACGACTTCGGCGATGATCACGTCGTTGCCTACGACGACGGCATTGCTGCCGTGCAGGCTCTGCAGAACGGTCAGGTTGACTGTGTCGTCATCGACAGCGCCCCCGCACAGTCCTTTGTGAAGGCAAACCCCGGTCTGGTCATTCTGGACACCGAATATATCACTGAAAACTATGCCATTGGCTTTGCCAAGGGCAACACCCAGCTGCTGGACGCTGTGAATGCTGCACTGAAGGAACTGATCGCAGACGGCACCGTGCAGACCATCATTGACAAGTATATCCCCGCAGAAAAGGCAGAGGAGCAGTAAGCGAGAGACATATACACACGATTTGTCCATATGGAAATGAAAAAGGGCGGCGCCTGCCGCCCTTTTTTGAGGTTTCGGACAACATCCCATAGAAAGAGGCGGCGGTTGCCGCTGTAGAGAGGTGAATGCCCATGGGAAACATGGCAGAACTATATACCACATGGAAGGAGCTTGCCATCGCAGGGGGCGACTTGACCTTCTTCCAAGATTTCTTTGTTAAGTTTTATCAGGCTTACATCGAAGCAGATCGTTGGCTTCAATACTTGAACGGCATCAAAACGACGCTGATGGTGACGGCCATGGCACTTGTTTTGGGTGTTGTGCTAGGTCTTGTGGTGGCACTTGTCCGCACGGCACACGACCAGCAGAGACCGGGACGGAAAAATCCTGTGCTGGGTCTTTTGAGTGCCCTTTGCAAAATCTATGTCACCATCATTCGGGGCACCCCTATGATGGTGCAGCTGCTGATTATGAGCTTTGTGATCTTTTCCAGCAGCCGAAACTTTACGCTGATCGGTACCCTGACCTTGGGCATCAACTCGGGTGCGTATGTCTCGGAAATCATCCGTGGCGGCTTGATGTCTGTGGACAAGGGACAGATGGAAGCGGGTCGTTCTCTGGGCTTGGGCTATGGCACCACCATGCGGTTTATTGTGGTGCCGCAGGCGGTGAAGGCGATTTTGCCGGCTCTGGGCAACGAGTTTATTATCCTGTTGAAGGATACCTCCCTGATTACCGTCATCGGCGGCAAGGAGCTTTTGTATGCCGCACAGGGCATTTATAACCGTACCTTTGAGCAGATGTATCCCTTGCTGGGTACTGCGATTTTGTACCTGATCCTTGTGATGATTTTCACTTGGCTGTTGGGGAAGCTGGAAAGGAGGCTGCGTCAAAGTGATCGACGTTAAAAATCTATCGAAATCCTTTGGAGATCATCTGGTCTTGGATGATATTTCAGAGCATATCAGTCCGGGAGAAAAGGTCGTGGTGATCGGCCCCTCCGGCTCGGGCAAGTCCACCTTTCTGCGCTGTCTCAACCTCTTGGAAACGCCCACGGCGGGCGTGGTGACCTTTGACGGCACGGAGATTACAGACCCCAAGGTCAAGATTGATGCCGTCCGCCGTCATATGGGGATGGTGTTCCAGCACTTCAATTTGTTCCCCAACATGACCATTCGGAAGAATATCACGCTGGCACCCGTGCAGACGGGGCTGATGAAGCAGGCGGAGGCGGACGAAGCTGCCACGAAGCTGTTGCAGCGTGTGGGGCTGGAGGAAAAGGCGGACGCCTATCCCGGTCAGCTTTCGGGCGGACAGAAGCAGCGCATTGCGATTGTCCGTGCGTTGGCGATGCAGCCCAAGGTCATGCTGTTTGACGAGCCGACCTCTGCACTCGACCCGGAAATGGTTGGTGAGGTTTTGGATGTCATGAAGGAATTGGCAAAGGACGGCATGACCATGGTGGTCGTGACGCACGAGATGGGCTTTGCCCGAGAGGTTGGCGACCGTGTGTTGTTCATGGCAGACGGCAAGATTGTGGAGCAGAACACCCCAGCGGAGCTGTTTTCCAACCCCCGTGAGGAACGCACCAAGGCCTTTTTGTCAAAGGTGCTTTAACCAGAAGCGGTGAGCCGTCCCGCCGTGGGCTAAGACCCGGAGCGGAGCAGAAAGCGGAGGGAATCCCCGCAGGGGATTTTCGCAGCTTTCTGTGCAGTCGGAGGGGCTTAGAACCACGAGCAGCGGGACGAGCGAACCGTGACAGGCGGCGGCGGGCGGGCGAATGCGGGACGATGTGGGCATCGTCCCCTACAAATTCCGCAACACCACACCGTGGTAGATGAAACGAACCACGTCGCCCTTGGGCAAAAAAGTCTATTGACACACAACCAAGCAAACTCGAGATTAACTGCGGGCTTCGCCCGCATGAATAGCCACCTCGTTTTCTGTTTACACTATAGCAAACAGAAACGAGGTGGTTTTTATGCAGGTATCTGAAATTATGAATCCGAGCGTCATCACCATTGAGCCGACGGAAAGTGTGTCCTTGGCGGCACGTCTGCTCACACGGCATGATGTAGGCTCTCTGCCCGTCTGTACGGAAAAGGGTCTGTTACAGGGGGTTGTGACGGATCGGGATATCATTCGCCGCTGTGTGGCGGCAGAGGACGATCCCAAGGGTGTCCCTGTGGGAGAAATTATGACCCGCTATCCGGCAGCGATTGCACCGGATGACGATATCCGTCAGGCGGCACAGCTCATGGCGATGCAGCAGATCCGCCGCCTGCCCGTGGTGCAGGAGGGTAAGGTGGTTGGTGTGGTCTCGTTGGGCGATTTGGCGAAATGCGGCCGCTATGAAATGGAGGTCTCCAAGACCCTCATTAACATTTCGGAGAATGTGAAACGAATCTAGGGCGCATTCTCCGCATGGCGGAAAAGAAAAAGGAAGCTTCCGAGCATTCACTCGGAGGCTTCCTTTTTGCTTTGCTCAATGAGTTTTTTTACGTTAATGACCGGAAGAAGGACGGGGGTGGTTTCCGGCTGGGTGGTCAGAAGGGTCATTTGGGAACGGGCAAAGGGCAACAGGATGGCTATCGTATTTTGGTGCAGTAAGGTATCCTTGTGTGGGTTGTCTTCGTCTACGGAAAAATAACCTGTAATACGCACGGTGGCTGTATATTCGCTCTCTTTTCTTGCAATGACCTGCAAAGAGACACGGTAGCTCCCATCGTGGTCCTTCTCTGTGCGAAATGCCAAGTTGAGCTTGGGTGCTTCTTCGTTTGTACGGAAACCGTAGCGGTCGAATACGAGCTTGTCACATACGAGGTGATCCATGGTCAGATCACCGGATATTTTCTGCTGCTCCACGGAAACCGGTTCTGACATACCGTCACCGCCTTTCTGAATTGATATTGGGTCATGCCGCAAAGACAGAGGAATCTAAGTCAAAGCGGATATTCTGCTCTCGGTATAAAAGGGAGGTAGATGCCAGAAGGGGCGCATTCTGTTTATATGTGACCTTCGGAGCGGAGCTTGATTCGGTGTTTTCGTCTGCGGACAGGCACAGCGTAAAGTCTGCATACTCTCTGGTATAATATTGGGAAACCAAAGAGAGGGCATCTCGCCTTTGCTTAAATTCCTCAGGAGACATTGCTTGCAGCTGTTCGATGCACTGTTGAAGGATGGACAATTCATTCATCTAGGTTGACCTCCTTTCGGTTGAGGGCTTTTTGGGGGGATAAAACGCTATAAATCACCTTAGCCTGCAAGGTGGGCTTTGCCTTTTTTGTCGTGTAGTCAAAGAAGGTGGGGTGGGGTCTATAGCGGTCATAGTACCCCATACCTTTGATTGCGGTATAGGATTGGAGCGAGGGAAAAAAGTTGAAAAGGATATCTATTTTCCGCCCCAGCTTTCTGTCTTTGATCTCAGCATCTCCGATGGTGTTCTGCTTCTTGCAATAGGTATCCCATAATCGGGTAAGCATGGAGAGAACGTCTGTGTCTGTCAGATCGAAGAGAGAATCTAAAAGGATGGAGGCTGAAACACAGCAATAGGTTTTTGCGCTGTCCTTCCTCTGTTTTTCCCCAAGCCAATAAGAAGCATTTCCCTTTGTGTCCCAAAAATACATTCCGGAGCCGAACCAATCCTCATCTCCGTCAGAAATCAAAAGATAGGAAGGGTCAGAGAGAAACTGCGTGCATCGTTCCATATCATTGACATGATACCCCGGAACATTGGGAATGAATGCCTGCATCTCGATACCGTTTTGCGGTGTGCAGGCTGCTATATAGTTTACGCCCATGCATCACACTCATTTATAGTTATTTTGTCATATGGCAAATCAATCCTTGAATTTTTATCACTATATCACAAAATGTGGCAAGGGACAAGAAGCTAACTCAGAAAAGGGCAGGTTTTGGCGCAGGAATATCCTTGTTTTCCGTAGTGGTTGCCTTTTCTAACGTTCCATTCCTACCCATATTTGCAGGGCATCTTCGTTTTACCAACGAGGATGCCCTGCATTCATACTGTTATTATTTTGGACATTCAAACAGAGGGAGAATCTTCAAAGAAATCCTCATAGCTGCATTTGAAAATCAGTCTTAACCGTTTTAAGTCACTCACACGGATATTTAGTTCCCCGGTTTCGTATCGGGAGTAAATCGCTCTGGTGGTATTACTGCCCTCTGTCTGGAGCTTTGCAGCAGTCTGTTCTTGTGTCAGGCCGCATTTTAGTCTAAGCTTTCTTAAATTTCCACCGATACTATCGTCCTGCCTTATTTTCGACATCAAGCACCTCTCACTATGTGTTGCATTTTGCTTTAGTCTATGATAAAATGCAGACCATATAGCTCCATATATTGAGCAAAATAGGGTGATTGACATAGATTTTATAAATAAAATAGAGGAGAGTTTTTCTGTTCTGGAAAGACTCTTTACTAAAAGCGAATTAGACGATTTTATGAAGTGTAAGTATGATGAGTTACATCGATATCACCTTGGCCTGGGCATATGGATAAGGAATCATCTGCTTAGGGAAAATGATAAATTGTATCTTCATTTTAGAGACTGTAGCGTTCTCCAAAAAGATGATATGTCGTCCTTGCTTATTCGTTTGTTCTATATTCATATACAAACGAAATATTCATCCTCTTTATTGCCCGGATCATACGAATGGCAACCGTGAAATCACAGCTTGCTTGAAAAGGTGCGTCATCGTATGGGCGCACCCTCTCTTTACATTCCACCGGAAACACGCTATACTGTTTCTATTAAACTTTCTTCCGGAGGTATCATTATGAAGCTGTTTCGAGCCGCCGCCGTGTGGCAGGCGGATACATCCAAGCCCGATTGGACACGGGATTATGGCTATGCCAAGGTCAGTGAATTTCCCTTTCCCGACCTGTATCTTGACGCAAAAGCAGCAGAGCTTGCCGAACAGGACGCACGCTTTGTGCCGTTTTTAAATGCCTGCTTGGAAAATTTCACCAACCATGAATACGGGCATTTGTCCTCACTGGACTTGGTGGAAAACCACTTGAGCCGTGATATTCAGAAAAAGAATACTTGGATGCGTGGCAACTATCCCAGTGAGCATTGGGGTGAAGTCAAGCTAGAAATCTTTTATGACATGGGCATCTTCCATTTGGAGGAGGTCGCACCCCGTACACTTGCCATGGCACAGGCAAAAAAGGAGAGGGAAGCCAGAAGCGGTTTTGATCGTCTGTGAAATTGCCCCCTGACCTTTTGAGTGATGGTACGGATATGGTGCGTTGTGATCTAACCATTCCCAATGAACGCTCGTAGCTCTTCCTTCAGTTTATCTCCATTTATGATCCTATGTTTCAGACTGCCGGAGGTATCACAAGTGAAATTTTCGTTGCCAAGCTTGATGGTTTTCAGCCCATCTACACTCCCAATATAGAGTTCAATTTCACAATCACCTACATATCCTCCCCTGTATCGATCAAGCTGCCTTTGCTCCTCATACTTTGCAAGGCAGTTCAAAATCGCAGCCTCGTCATACTCGGTGAGTTCTACGGCGCCACGTTCGCCCCGTTCAAAGTTTTCGTTCAACGCTACTTTCACAACAAAACACCCGCTTGGGTCGTTGAGAACAGGCATCGTAGAAAAAAACAGCAATAAACCAAGAAACAAAGAGATGCTTGCGATAGAGATCAAAATTATTTTTTTTCATAATACCGTTCTGCTCCTTTTTGTACGATAAAAATCTATAAAGTCGTACCAATTTGAAAAGAATTGAACTTCTGTTATTGTATCACATGATTCTTAAAAAACAATACGCAAAAAAATAGGTATCCTACGTCGCTCCGTTTTGTGCTACAGGCTTGTGAAATTGCCCCTTGACAAGCTTGCTCTTTTGTCGTAGATTAGATGATAGGAATTTCATAGGATAAAGGCGATGAAAAGGAGAGTACCTCTCGCTTTGCTGCGGCAGAGAGTCCCCGTTTGGTGAAAGGGGATGCATGGGAGCGGAGGGAAGATGGCCTTGGAGCTGCGTACCGAGCGGAAGCGTTTCCGTTAGGCTGCGACGGGTAACGCCCGTCATTGCGTTTGGGGTGCCCAACGAATTCAATTCTGCGCACCCAATAAGACCAGTCTCGTGAGGGACTGCGTGAACCAAGGTGGTACCACGACAAAATGCAGTCGTCCTTGACGTTTGAAGACGTTGAGGACGGCTTTTTTAATCCCTCTGATAGAGGATAAAGAGAGACAAGGAGAACGAAACGTGAGTGAGAGAATCATTCAGATCGAGCATCTGAACAAAACCTTCGGCACCGGACCCAATGCCGTCCGTGCGTTGGGGGATATCAACCTGGAAATAGAAGCCGGTGAGATTTTTGGCATCATCGGTCTGTCCGGCGCCGGAAAATCGACGCTGGTTCGCTGCATGAATCTGCTGGAACGCCCCACCTCCGGCAAGGTTCTGGTCAGCGGACAGGATATTACAAAGCTCAGCGAAAAGGAGCTGCGTCGGGCAAGACAGTCCATCAGTATGATCTTCCAGAGCTTTAACCTGCTCATGCAGAGAACCGCATTGGATAACATCTGCTTCCCCTTGGAGCTTGTCGGCACCAAGCGGCAGGATGCCGTGAAGCGGGCACGAGAGCTGTTGAAGCTCGTCGGACTGGAAGCCCGAGAGAATGCCTATCCCGCCCAAATGTCGGGCGGACAAAAGCAGCGTGTCGCCATTGCCCGTGCCTTGGCAACCAACCCTAAGGTTATTTTGTGCGACGAGGCCACCTCTGCCCTCGACCCGACCACGACCCTTTCCATTTTGGAGCTGCTCAAGGAGCTGAATCAGAAGCTTGGCGTCACGATTGTGGTCATCACCCACCAGATGAATGTCATTGAGGAAATTTGTCACAGAGTCGCCATTCTGGACGGCGGCGTGGTGGCAGAGCAGGGGACGATTGCGGAAATCTTCTCCCACCCAACCACGGAAATCGGGCGAAAGCTCGTCTACCCCAACGGCGTGCAGATCGACCGTCTGCCTGCCTCCCGTGTCATCCGTATTGCCTTCAACGGCGGCTCCTCCTATGAACCGCTCATCGCCTCCCTTGCCATTGACTGTGGCGTAAAGGTCAATATTCTGGGTGCCGATACCAGAAACATCGAAGGGAAAGCCTTCGGGACTATGCTCTTGGGTCTGCCCGAAGACCCCACCGCCGCCAATAAAGCGCTGCGGTACATACAAAGTCAGCCCGATATCACCGTAGAGGAGGTGGCGACCCATGCTTGAAACACTGTCTGCTTTTTTTGCTGAATATGGCGGCTTGCTCGCACAAGGGACAAAAGATACCCTGGTTATGACCGTAGTCTCCACCATTTTTGCCTACCTCATCGGTCTGCCCCTTGGCATTTTACTCAGCATCACAAGCTCCCACGGCATCCGTCCTCACAAGGGATTCAATAGTATCTTAGGCTGGATCGTCAACGTCGGACGTTCGCTCCCGTTCATCATTTTGATGATTGCCATTATGGAGTTCACCAAGCTGATTGTCGGCACCAAAATCGGCGTGCTGGGTGCTATCGTCCCGCTGGTGGTCTCTGCCGCCCCGTTCATCGCCCGTATGGTCGAAGGCTCCTTGGCGGAAATTGACAGCGGTGTCGTAGAGGCGGCGCAGTCCATGGGCGCTTCTACGTTCCAAATTGTACGCAAGGTTTATTTGCCGGAGGCGAAGCCATCCCTGATTTTGGGTGCGTCCGTTTCCGTCATTACCATTATTGCCTATACCGCCATTGCGGGTGCCATCGGCGCCGGCGGACTGGGCGACTTGGCGATTCGCTATGGCTACCAGCGTAATATCCCGTCCATGAGCTGGGCAAGTGCCATTTTGATTATCGTCATCGTCCAAGTGGTTCAATCTGTTTTCAGTTGGCTTTCCACCAAGGTGGACAAGCGTCTGAGATAACACCCGTTCCGCTTCTGCGGAACCCCCAACCAACTCACTATTTTAAGGAGGAACCCCTACATGAAAAAGCTGATTGCACTCTTGCTGACTCTCGTCATGGCAGTCGCCCTGACCGCCTGCGGCGGCGGTGCCGACAAGCCCGCCGAAGGCGACAAGCCCACCGGAGAAACCGTCACCCTGAAGGTTGCCGCTTCCCCCACGCCTCACGCAGAAATTCTGGCACAGGTCAAGGACGTTCTGGCAGAGCAGGGCATCACGCTGGAGATTTCCGAGTACGGCGACTATGTGATCCCCAACACCGCCGTGGAGGAAGGCGAAATGGACGCCAACTTCTTCCAGCACACGCCCTATATGGATAACTTCAACAAGGAAAATGACACCCATCTGGTTTCTGTGGCAAAGATTCACTACGAGCCTATGGGCGTTTATGCAGGCAAGACTGCTTCTATTGCGGACTTGGCAGATGGTGCTGTCATCGCTGTCCCCAACGACGCCACCAACGAAGCCCGTGCCCTCCAGCTTTTGGCAAAGCAGGGTCTCATTGAGATTAACCCCGATGCC
Organism: uncultured Ruminiclostridium sp.; assembly: GCA_964420085.1. Classification (GTDB taxonomy): domain Bacteria; phylum Bacillota; class Clostridia; order Oscillospirales; family Oscillospiraceae; genus Evtepia. Next base: position 17,488 of record CAYQRI010000009.1, on the reverse strand, counting down.
GGTCTGAACGCAACCCCCAACGACATCACCGCAAACCCCAAGAACATTACCTTCAAGGAGATGGAGGCTGCTATGCTGCCTCAGATCGTCGAAGAGGTTGACCTCTCCGTCATCAACTCCAACTTTGCCCTGCAGGGCGGTCTGAACCCTGCAAAGGATGCACTGGTTTCTGAGGATGCCGCTTCCGAGGCTGCACAGACCTATGCCAACATCATTACCGTGAAGGAAGGCAAGGAGAAGGACAAGGCGATTCAGGCATTTGTCGCAGCCTTGCAGTCCGACGCTGTGCGTGACTTCATCAACAAAACCTACAACGGCTCCGTAGTCCCCATGTTCTAAGGCCGCCGAAGGCGGCTGTTAATCTCGAGTTCGTTTGGTAGTGCTGGAATGCACATGGATGCCCAAGGGAAACGCCCCTGTCATTCTGAGCGAAGCGAAGAATCTTGCGGCTGAGGGCCGCCCCTAATCTCGAGATCGTTTGGTAGTGCTGGAATGCACATGGATGCCCAAGGGAAACGCCCCTGTCATTCTGAGCGAAGCGAAGAATCTTGCGGCTGAGGGCCGCTCCTAATCTCGAGATCGTTTGGTGGTGGGTGAATGCATATGGATGCCCAAGGGAAACGTGATTTTGTTGCCCTACGGGGTGAAGGCGGAGTGCCGTCGCCTATACCTAGCAACGAGTAAACCTTCTCTTTTTTGAACGCTAGTAGGGGACGATGCCCACATCGTCCCGCATTGATGCCCACATCGTCCCGCAATGCGCCCGTTGCTCCTACCATAAACCCGCTCACAACAAAAAACCGTTCCCCTCGTTGTTCCACCGAACTGATTCGATACAACACGAGGGGAACGGTTTTTTGATTTCTAGGGCGAATCCTGCAAGCCAAGCAGTTTCAACAAAACGGGGGTCATGTCCTCTGCATTCAAAATGGTCAATTCAGGCCAAGATAGGTTTTTCAGAGCAAAGTTATCAGCACCTAAGTTGATTGACAATAAATCTGATTTTCCCTGGATCGGTCGAACCACAATCCAAAAAGTTTCATCCTCTATGCTGTCATGTGTCGCCATTTTTGTTAGGTTTCGGCGCACTTGATGGCTACTGAGACATTGTAAGAGCTGTTTTTCCATGGCTTCGTCTATGCGGTTATCGTTTTCCGAAGCGGGATATTTATGCCAGCGCTGCTCGGTGTCTCGAAAACGGTGATAGTAGATGGATACAACCTCTGCCTGTTCCGGATGGGCGAGCAGGGGTTTCGGCGTGAAAAACCAAAACAGGAATCCGACGAGACAGACGCAGATACCAAGGCATAGGGCTAATATTCGAGGGTGTTTCATCGTAATACCTACCAATCTATGTTACTGATCTAGGAACATAAGTTAAGCTTTCCCCAGCCCCAAAGAGAACACCGCACCAATCGGGATAAAGCTCTGTGGATGTAGAATCAAAAACAGAAAAGCGGGATAGATAGCCGGCTGTGAATCCTGCACAAAAGAGGAAACAACGAGAACAAGATAAACAAGGCAGAAAAGAGCGCCAAGGATACGCACCGTCCATTTCAGCGGTTGTGGAATGGACCATCGAGCAAGCTGTAAAATAAGGAGACCAACCAAAGTGGCACCCGAAAAATAAAGCAAAGGCTTTGCCAATACAACCAAGGAGATGGCGAGGGTAGAGAAATAGGGTTCTGCCCTAATGTATGGGTTCCCTGAAAATAAGAGGAAACAGAATAGGGTATAGATGCCGCTGGCAAGAAAGAGTGTAGCGAAAAAAATGAAGGAGGTAGGAATTCGTTTCATAAAAATACCGTCCTTTCTTTGGAGCAAGAGGAACAGCCACCTTCGGTCGCTGATATTAGGGAATCAAGGCAAAGCTGTCCACGAGGGTCTTTTCTGCGGATTCGGAAAGCACGGTTGTTTGGTAGAAAAGGTCATAGAACACATCGCCCTTGGGCAAGAGTTCATGCCTTACTTCCGGTTCGTTCCGCTCCGGCCACGGAATCACATCCAAAGTGGCGCTACTCGATGAAAAGGAGGACATATGGTCTACCTTCCCCTCTGGAGCGATCAGAGCCAGCAGAGCATTCGCCAGCTCTTTGGTTCCTGCATTCTGTTCGCTTGCATCCTTGCCGTACAGCTCCTTGAGCTGCTGCTCGGCATTCGGATAGTCAATGACCTTGATGCCGCCGATCTCTTTGTTGTCAAAAACCAAGGTCATCGTGCCTGCTTCGCCCGCCAGGGCGGTGACACCTTCGGGCAAAGCGAGAGAATACTGTTCCGTTTTTACGGTCTTTGCATCCGCAGTCCCCTCGGGTTCGGCAGGCTTGCTGGCTTGGCAGCCGCAGCACAGCAGCAGTACGGCGGACAGCAGGAAAACTATACTTTTCTTGCGCATAAGAATCATTTCCTTTCTTAGTTATGTATTGTTATGAATTGTGTTTCGTGGAATGATTAAGATTTTACCACGGAAATAAAAAAAGTCAATCTTTGGAAAGAAATAACGTTCCTTGTAACTTCTTGTTTAAAAAGAAAAATTCGCACATTTGGAGTGCTAGAGGGGCAAGTGGTTGCGGGAGAATCCACCTTCGCTGCGCTCAGAATGACAGGGAAGCTGGATTTTTGGGATGCTTCTGTTTTCTTACTTGTGCTCTCTTGTAAACCTGTAGTATACTTGCCCCATATAACCTATGCTACCGCTTAGAAAGGATGTCTTGTTTATGAAGTTAACCATCGGTCTGTGTCAAATGAAGGTGGGGGCGGACAAAGCCGAAAACCTCCGCCGTGCGGAAGCCATGCTGCGGGAGACCGCCGCCCGTGGGGCAAGACTCGCCGTCCTGCCCGAAATGTTCAACTGCCCCTATGAAAACGCCTGCTTCCCTGTGTATGCAGAGCCTGCGGGCGGGGAGACTTGGCAAATGCTCTCCCGCTTGGCGAAGGAATTGGGGCTGTATCTGGTGGGTGGCTCTGTGCCGGAATGCGAGGACGGACACCTCTATAATACCAGCTATGTGTTTTCCCCCCAAGGCGAGGAAATTGCCAAGCACCGCAAGATGCATCTGTTTGATATCAATGTCCCCGGTGGGCAGCGGTTCATGGAGTCCGATACCCTGACGGCAGGGGATTCCGTCACCGTGTTCGACACCCCCTTCGGCAAGGTCGGGGTCGCCATTTGCTTTGACATCCGCTTTTCCGAGCTGTTTCGCCTGATGGGAAATCAAGGGGCGGAGATCATTGTGGTGCCCGCCGCCTTTAACATGACCACGGGACCCATTCATTGGGACTTGGCATTTCGTATGCGTGCCTTAGACCAACAGTGCTTTGTGGTGGGCTGTTCCCCGGCACGGGATGTGACCGCCTCCTATGTCGCCTATGGTCACTCGCTGGTTTGCAATCCTTGGGGTGAGTTTAACCTCCAAATGGACGAAACGGAGGGCGTGCAGTGCGTGGAAATTGACTTGGACGAGCTGGAAACCTATCGGGCACAAATCCCCATTTTGGCGGGGCGCAGGACGGATCTTTACGAAACGGTTCTGCGCAAGCCCTGAGAGAAGGGCGGAAACGATGCAAGAATCCATTCTGACCCTGCAAAACCTACACATTCAATTTCCGGGCAAGGATACCCCGCTTTCCGCCGTATCGGGCATTGATCTCACCATTCCGCAGGGCGGCATTGTGGGCTTGGTGGGGGAGTCCGGATGCGGAAAAAGCCTGACGGCGCTGTCCGTTTTGGGGCTGGTGCCCCCGCCGGGTGCCGTGACGGCGGGCGAAATCCGATTTGAGGGAATCGACCTGCTGCGCCAGCCGCCACAGACCTTGCGCCGACTGCGGGGCAATCGCATTGCGATGATTTTTCAAGACCCGATGACGTCGTTAAACCCCGTCTATTCGGTGGGGCGGCAGGTGGCAGAGGTCTTGCGGCTGCATAAAAAATACAGTCGAGAGGCGGCGAGGGAGCGGACGCTTGCTCTCTTTGCCGAGGTTGGCATTCCCGACCCTGCACGGCGGTTTGATGCCTACCCCCGAGAACTGTCGGGCGGGTTGCGCCAGCGGGTGATGATCGCCATGGCGATGGCGTGTGAGCCGCAGCTTCTCATTGCCGACGAGCCAACCACAGCGTTGGATGTGACGATACAGGCACAGATTTTGCGTCTGATGGAGCGTCTGCGTCGGGAGCGTGGCACCGCTATTTTGCTGATTACGCATAACATGGGCGTGGTGGCACGCCTTTGCGATGCGGTATCGGTGATGTATGCGGGGCAAATTGTGGAGCAGGCGGAGACCAAAACGCTCTTTCAAGACCCGCTCCATCCCTATACACAGGGGTTGTTGCAGTCGATTCCGTCCACGGAAACGACTGCAAAACGGCTGTGTACCATCTCGGGCACGGTGCCCGACCTGGACGAAATGCCGACAGGCTGTCGGTTTTATGCCCGATGCGGCAAAAGACAGCCCGCCTGCCAAAGTGAGACACCGCCGCTCCTTGCGGTGAAGGGCGGACAGCTTGTCCGCTGTCCCGTTGCCGTGCGGCAGAGGGAGGAGGTGTAAGATGCCGTCTATTCTTGCCGAGAGCCGTGCCGTGAGCAAGCACTTTCCTGTAAAGGGAAGCAAAACGGCGGTGCTCCAAGCCGTATCCCGTGTGGATTTGGCAATTTATGAAGGGGAGACCCTTGCCCTTGTGGGGGAATCCGGCTGTGGAAAAACAACCCTAGGTCGGCTGTTTTTGGGGCTGGAGAACCCCAGTGAGGGGGAAATTCTGGTCTGTGGACAGTCGTTGCAGACACGCACGAAGCAGGAACGGCAAGCCCTGAGCCGCACGCTGCAACCTGTGTTTCAGGACACTGCCGCCGCCCTCAATCCCCGTCTGACGGTGGAGGGAGTCTTGACCGAGCCGCTGGACATCCATCGGATCGGCACAAAGGCGGAGCGGCGTGAGCGGGCGGCGGACCTGCTGCGCCTTGTGGGGCTGTCGGATACGCTGCTGTCTCGTGCCCCGCACGAGCTGTCGGGCGGACAGCGGCAACGGGTGGGGATTGCCCGAGCCTTGGCGTTGGAGCCGAGGCTATTGGTCTGTGATGAGCCGGTCTCCGCCTTGGATGTCTCCGTGCAGGCACAAATGCTGAATTTGCTCAAGGATTTACAGGAGCAGCTTGGTCTGACATATTTGTTTATCTCGCATGACTTGGGGGTGGTGCGTCACCTTGCCACACGGGTTT
>CAYQRI010000009.1:11761-12178 GCA_964420085.1 uncultured Ruminiclostridium sp. | reverse complement strand
TATTTGTTTATCTCGCATGACTTGGGGGTGGTGCGTCACCTTGCCACACGGGTTTGTGTGATGTTTTTGGGGCGGATTTGCGAGGTGGCGCCGGTGGAGACACTCTTTGCCCACCCCCTGCACCCGTACACCCAATTTTTACTGCGTTCGGTGCCCTTGTCCGACCCGACCCGCCGTGACGAGGAGGAGATTTTATCGGGGGAGCTGCCCAGTCCAGTGAATCCGCCGACGGGCTGTCGCTTCCGCACCCGCTGCCCGCAGGCGACGGCACGCTGTGCCACGGAGATTCCGCCCCTGAGGACAATCGGAGAAACCCACCTCGCCTGCCATGCGGCGGGCGAAGCCCGCTGTTAATCTCGAGTTCGTAGGTTTGTGGTTGAATGCACGTTTGTTCCCGAGGGCAGCCTTCGTGGCATC
>CAYQRI010000009.1:11319-11661 GCA_964420085.1 uncultured Ruminiclostridium sp. | reverse complement strand
CTGAGCGGAGCGCATGCGGGCGAAGCCCGCTGTTAATCTCGAGTTCGTAGGTTTGCGGGTGAATGCACGTTTGTTCCCGAGGGCAGCCTTCGTGGCATCCTGAGCGGAGCGCATGCGGGCGAAGCCCGCTGTTAATCTCGAGTTCGTAGGTTTGTGGGTGAATGCACGTTTGTTCCCGAGGGCAGCCTGCGGTTAAGTTCCAGTTCCGTTGAGCTGAAAATCATGGAACCTTGACAACCGAATAGCGGCATCGTATAATCAAAGAACATAGACGGGAAGGGGGGAGTACGATGTTAGACGAAAAAGACCTGCTGGCGATTGCGCAGATTATGGACAGCAAGC
>CAYQRI010000009.1:0-11219 GCA_964420085.1 uncultured Ruminiclostridium sp. | reverse complement strand
TCAACCAGCAGAAAGTTGACTTGACCCAGATGATGGACAGCAAGCTCAACCAGCAGAAAGTTGACTTGACCCAGATGATGGACAGCAAGCTCAACCAGCAAAAAACGGATCTGACCCAGATGATGGATCAGAAGCTTGAGCAACAGAAGAGCGAGATTCTGGACGAAACAAAGCGTATGATGCAGGAACAGAAGACCGAGCTGACTCAGATGATGGACGCAAAGCTGAAGCAGCAGAAGGACGAAATTCTCGACGAGGCAACGCATCGGATGAAGGTGCTTCTGGATACAGAGGTGACCACCAAGTTTAACCTTCTTGCAGAGGGGCAAGAGGATATCTTAGACCGCTTGGTTTCCCGTGTTCGTGTCGCTAAGCTGGAAGAAGAGGTCAGCGTTTTAAAGGTGTCCTTCAAGCAGCTGAACGAGGATGTCCAAGCCCTGAAAAAAGCAAACTAAGCTCACACAGACAGACGGTGCCCCCCCAATTTGGCGCTGTCTGTTTTTATGTTTTTGCCCCCCGGCGACCACGGGTCGCCCCATTCTGAACTGGAAAGAAGGCGTGATAGGGATGCCCTTTGCCGACCTGCATTGTGATACCATCGCTCGGCTGTGCCACGGCGAGGCTGCGGGACTGCTCGATGCACCCGCTCTGCACATTGACCTGAAACGACTGCGAAAAAGTGACGTTTGGCTCCAATGCTTTGCCCTGTTTGTCAATCGAAAAAAAACCGCCGACCCGTGGTCAGAGGTGCTGGCTATGGCGGCGCGGTTTCAACGTGAGCTGGCGGAAAATGCAGACGATATCACCCAAGTGCGGACGGCGCAGGACTTGCAGAGCGCCCGTACCGCAAACAAAATTGCCGCCGTCCTCACGGTGGAGGAGGGCGGCGTTTGCGAGGGGAAGGTCGAGCGCCTTGCCCGATTGCACGAGTTGGGTGTGCGGCTTATGACCCTTACTTGGAACTACCCCAACGAATTGGGACAGCCGAACGGGAAACGGGGCGGCTTGTCGCCCACAGGCTTCGCCTTTCTGGAGGAAATGGAGCGGCTGGGTATTGTGGTTGATGTCTCCCACTTGGGGGACGATGGAGTTTGGGATGTTTGCCGTCATGCCAAAAAGCCCTTTGTTGCCAGCCATTCCTGCTGCCGTGCCCTGTGTGACCATCCCCGCAACCTGACCGACGAGATGCTCCGTGCCATTGCAGACCGTGGCGGTCTCATCGGGGTGAATTTTTACGCCCCCTTTTTGGGGAACGAGCCGACCAGCACCATCTCCAATATTCTCCGCCACCTCCGCCACCTCATCCGCGTTGCGGGCTTGGATGCCGTTGCCCTCGGCACCGATTTCGACGGCATTGAATGCCCCTTAGAGCTGTCCAACGTCGGTGAGCTGGGACGGCTGGCGGATGCCATGCAGCGCACGGGCTTCACACCACGAGAGGTGGAGGCGGTCTGCTGGAAAAATGCGTGGCAGTTTTTTTGCGATAGATTGTAAAAAGGAAGTGTTTCTATGTACAAAGCGTTATTTCAGCCCCTAAAGCTGGGGTCTCTTACCATCAAAAACAGATTTTGTGTGGGACCATTGACCCTGCCTTCCCTGCACGGCCCCTTTGGCGAGTTTTCCCCCGACGGCATTCGTTACTTTGAAGAACGTGCCAAGGGCGGCTTTGGTCTGCTGTATACGGGTGCCTTTCATCCCGATACCTTGGTCGATCCTGTCCATCCCCTCGACAGCAAGCAGCCGAAAAAATCGCCCAAGGCATTCATGCGGTCTGCCGTGGAGCTTTTGGAGCGTTTGGATGCCTACGGTGCCAAAATGCTCCCGCAGGTCTCCATGGGCTACGGACGCAATGCGCTGGGCTGCTTCTGTCCTTCCGAAATCCCGTATTATCACGACCCCTCCCGTCTGGCACCTGCCCTGACGGAAACGCAGATCAAGCAGAAAATTGACCAGATGATTGAAACCGCCGCCTTTTTGAAGTCCTGCGGCTTCCCCGGCATCGAGGTGCACGCCATGCATTGGGGCTATCTGCTGGATCAGTTCGCCATGTCCTTTATGAACCACCGCACCGACCGCTACGGCGGCAGCTTGGAAAACCGTCTGCGCTGTGCACGGGAGATTCTGGACGGCATCAAATCCGCCTGCGGCTCTGACTTTGTGGTGTCGATGCGTCTGGCACTGAAAACCTATATGAAGGGCTATAACCAGCCCTCCCTGCATGGCGAGGATGAGGTGGGACGTACCTTAGAGGAGGGCTTGGAGATTGCCCGTCTGCTGGAGACCTACGGCTATGACTTCCTGAGCGTGGACTTCGGGCAGTATGATTCCTTCTACTATGCTGCACCGCCCTGCTACATGGAAAAGGGTCGGGTCATTGACCTAGCTGCCGCCGCAAAACAGACGGTGAGCATTCCGATTCTCTGCGGCGGACGCATGAACGAGCCTGCCCTTGCCGCCGAAGCGGTGCAGTCGGGCAAGCTGGATGGCATTGTGCTGGGGCGTCCGTCCTTGGCAGAGCCTGCCTATCCGCAAAAGCTGCAAATGGGCTGTGTGGAGGACATTCGTCCCTGCATTGGCTGCAATCAGGGCTGTATCGGGGCGCTGAAGGTCGGACGGCGCACCGGCTGTGCGGTGAATCCCCAAGCCGCACGGGAGGAAAGCTTCGCACTCACCCCCGCCTTGGTGAAAAAATCCGTCTTGGTGGTGGGCGGCGGTGTCAGCGGCATGGAGGCGGCACGGGTCGCCGCCCTGCGTGGGCACACGGTCACGCTCTGCGAGCAGAGCACGCAGCTGGGCGGCAACCTTCTGCCCGCCGGTGCCCATGATTTCAAGGCGGAGCTGAAGGAGCTGAACGGCTGGTATCAGCACCAGCTTACAAAGCTTGGGGTGTCTGTGGAGACAGGGACAGCATGGACGGCGGAAACGATACGGGCAAAAGCGCCCGATGCTGTGGTTCTGGCTGTGGGTGCGACACCTGCTTTGCCGCCTGTGCGGGGCATGGATACCCCGCATAAGGTCATTGACTGTGTGACGGCTTTGACGGAAAAGCCGGACGTAGGGGAGACTGTAGTGGTCGTTGGCGGCGGACTGGTTGGGTGTGAAACGGCACTCGGCTATGCCCAAGAGGGGAAAGCGGTCACGTTGGTGGAAGCCCTGCCGGATATTCTCTCTGCGGGCATTCCCGTACCTGAAATGAACGAATCCATGCTCCGTGATCTGTTGGCGGAGGCGAAGGTGTGCATCAAAACGGGTGTGCGTCTGACCGCAGTGACACCCGAAGGGATTGTAGTGGCTACGCCCAACGGCGAAGAAGCCCTTGCAGCGGATACAGTTGTGATGGCGGTCGGGTTTAAGTCCCGTCCGTCGCTTGCACAGGCACTCGGCGGCAGCGGCATCGAGGTCTACGAGGTGGGCGACGGCAATCGAGTGGGCAGTGTGATGACGGCGATTGGCAGTGCCTACACTGTCGCCCGTACGCTCTAAAAGAAAACCGTTCCCGTGGGGTTCTATCGAATTGTTTCGGTAGAATCACCACGGGAACGGTTTTTCGCATCTTTGGTAGGGGCGAACTGTGTTCGCCCGACGGGTTCAGCTTACTCCGCCGCAAGCTCCTGATACATGAGAGAGGCGTTTTCCTTGCCCTTTTGCTCCGTGACCGACAGCACCTCCACGGAAACCGTCCGTGCGCCGAAACGGATTTCTAGGGCATCGCCTACCTTCACCTCGTAGGACGCCTTCACGGGGCGTCCGTTTGCGGAAATTCTCTCGTTGTCGCAGGCCTCATTTGCCACCGTGCGACGTTTAATCAGACGAGAGACCTTGAGCCATTTATCCAGTCTCATAGAGATTGTCTCCTTTAGTTAATCGCTCCCATATGCTGGAAGGGGAGCAAGGTCATGACCGCACGACCCAAAATATAGCGGGTGTCCACCACGCCCAGCCGTTCATCACGGCTGTCAGAGGAATGGTTGCGGTTGTCTCCCATCACGAAGACCGAGCCTTCGGGGACCTCCCATTCGGTGTCCGTCATATAGGCATTGCCTGTATCAACCATCTGTTCGCCCAAATACGGCTCGCTGAGTGGCTGTTCGTCTACATACACCGTGCCGGTGCTATAGTCCACACGCACGGTCTGACCGCCGACGGCAACAATGCGCTTTACGATGGGGGCTTCCACATCGGCAAAGTTTTTATGCAGGACAACCACATCGCCCTGCTTCGGCTGGTAGGCCACGCATTGCAGCAGAAGCATATCCTTATCAAATAGAGTGGGCATCATGGATTGACCATCCACACCGATGATGCGGCCAAAAAAGGTGAATATGATGACAAGACAGGTCAGAGAGACGGCAAGTGCTTGCAGCCAGCCGTATAGCTCGGAAGCGAAGCTTTCCTTCTTCTTGGCGGGGACAGCGGGCTGGTTCTCCTGTTCGGGAGATGCGGGGGAAAATTCGGGTTCGGACATATCAGAAACCTCCTATTCATGCGGCAGGGAACCCAAAAGCGCCCTGTCGGGGAAAGCGTACAATTACCTTGCATTATACCCCTTCTGCAAGGGTTATGCAAGGGTGGGGTTTGACGGAAATCAGCATCTGGTTGGTTCACCCACCCCCCGCAATGTGCCCACATCCTCCCTCATGCTGCATGATTGCCATATGGATCTGCGTAAAAGACAAACACGAAAGATTGGGGAAAATTGCGGGACGATGTGGGCATCGTCCCCTACAAGCTTGCAATATTTAAATCTTAACCATGTTCGCCCGTCAGGTTTATACCGGGAACATCAGTCGATTAAAGCTCAAACGTTCGAACTCGAACTAAAAGCGGCTTTCAGCCGCCCGCAAGGTGAAGGATGGTTGCTTTGCCTTCTAGCTGTGCGGCTTCCCTTGCGTGGCAGGTAAACAGAAGAATCTGTCTGTCTTGGGCAAGCTCCACCAAAAAATCCAAGGCCTGACGAAGCCGTTGGTCATCGAAGGCGAGCAGGGCATCGTCGAGAATGAGCGGACACGCAGCACCAGCCGGAAGCACCAAATCCGCCACAGCCAGACGCAGCGCCAGATAAAGCTGGTCGGCGGTGCCTTGGCTGAGCAGAGCCAGCGGTCGGTCGGCAAGACTGCCCTCCTCCCGCACGGAGACCTCTAAGCTGCGAGAAAGGGAAATCTGCGTATAGCGTCCTTCGGTCAGACGAGAAAAATAACGGGCGGTTTGGTCGCTGAGCTGCGGGGAGAAACGAGCGTGCAGACGGCTGTCTGCCTCCCGCAGTACCTCCATCGCCACGCCCAAGGCATCATAATCCGCTTGGATTCGTTCGGTTTCCTCTTGGATTGCATCCAGACGGGCATCCAAAAATACGGAATCACCCAAGGCACTGAGCTGTCCTTGCAAATGGGCGATTTCCTGCTCGGCTTGCCCTAAGGCACGGCGACACGCCTCCGCTTCGGGGGGGAGATACGGGGCATTTTGCTGTCGTGCGACTTCCAAATGGCTCTCTGCCCGCTCCCGTCGAAGGTGGGCATCCTTCAGCAGACGTTCCGTTTCTGCCCAGCTGCGTTTCAACTCGACCGCTGCGTTATATAGAGCTTGTCCCTCTTTCCGATCCTTTCGGTCGGAGAAAGCTTTGAGCAGGACAAAGACGAGCACAAGCACCCAAAGCAAGCCGACACCGAGAGCCGGGAAGAGGATCGGTAGCTTGGGAATGGCGAGGGGGAAGTTCGGATAAACGGGAATGACATGATGGGGAATCACATAGAACAGGGCGGCGGCGGTCAGGGTGAGCAAAACGACCAGCGTCACCAGTCCGGTCATTAGATGGCTTCGGGTTTGCATATCGCCTTTGATCTCCGCCATGTCCTCCTGCATTTCTACTAAGGTTTCCTTGTCGGGCTGCTCCTCTGCCTGCTTTTTGAGGGTTTGGAGCTGCAGCTCTGCCGCATCCAGCTCGGCGAGCGCTTCGGCATAGCGCTGCTGGCTGACCGTTTGGAACTTATGCGTTTCCAACGAAAGACGGCTTTCCCAGTGGGACTTTTCTTGACGCAGGGTGTCGGCCTTGCTTTGGTATTGTGCCAGCTCCTGCCGCAGCGCCGCAGTTTTGCGGAGGGTCTGCTGCAGCTGGTCGGCTTCGGCTTCGAGCTGGGGAAGCAGACCGCTTTTATGATAGCGGCGGCGATGCTGCCAAGCTTTTAAGGTTTCGTCGGCTTCGCTCCACGAGATGGATTCCTCGCCAGAGGTCACAAGGCTGGCGATGCGTTTTTCCAAGTCCTGACTTTGGGTCACCGCCAAGGCGGTCTGACGGAAAAAGACAGAGCGGTCGAACACCTCACGGCTGATCCCCGTGAGAAGTTCTCCGGCATTTTCCCCCGTCATGCCCGGCACGGGCAAGCCCGTATCGAGATACACGGCGGAAAAGTCCCCCATCGGCATCCCGCTGGACGAGGTGCGGCGCAGCTCTAGGGTGCGTCCGTCCTGCTCGCAGACCAGCAGACCCTCCATCGGGGCGCCGTTCCAAGGGCGATAGCGGTTTTTGTCGGCGGGGGTGCCCTTTTTATCCCGCTGTCTCGTATCCAAGCCATAGAGCATGGTGCGCAGAAAGGCGCACCATGTGGATTTGCCGCTGCCATTTGGTGCAGTGAGAACAGTCATGCCGTCGGGAAATTCCAAGGTGTCACCTTGCAGACAGCCGAAGGTTGCCGTTAGTTTTCGTAGCTTCATCGTGGCTCCTCTCTGCCCTCTAAGGCTGCCAAGCCGAAGCGAATGGCACGCTCCAGCAGGGGGATCTCCTCCCGTGTGGCGCTGTCCAAGCGCTGGCGCATGGCACGGAGAAACAAGCCCGTCAGGGTGTTTTCCTGCATCCGTTCCCACAGGGCATGGCTCAGCGTGGTGTTGTCGTAGAGGGTGGCACTGTAAAAATAGGACGAGAGCCATGTGGTGAGTTCGGTTAAATTCGGCTCGACCTCCGGGCTTCGCTCCCCGACAAGCGTCAGGCGGAGAATGTCCTCGGGACGGGCGGTATGTAAAAAGTCCCGCACGACGGACGCAGGATTTTTCCCTGTGATATCTAAGGAGGGGGTGAGATAGCGGCGGCGGGCGAGCGGCAAAAATTCCAGTCTGACACCCCGTTCGTCCAATTCGCCCAAGTAGACACCCTTTTCGCCGGTTTCGTCAAAGCCCCGCCCTTCGGGACAGCCCGGCCACGCATAATAGGTGCGTCCGACCCGCTTCAAGCCGCTGGCGGCATGGATATGACCCAGTGCGAGATAATCCAGTCCCGAAGCGGCGATCTGCTGCAAGGTGATGGGCGCATAGCGGCTGTTTGGTGAGGTCAGGTCGGCGTGGAGACAGCCGATTTTATAGCAGTCCTCGTCCTCTGCATGAAAGCCCTCCAAGGGGGAATCCATGCGGTAGGGGGCGGTGAAGGCAGAGCCGTACACCACCGCATTCAGGTGGGGAAGCTCGATGCGTTCCAGGGTGGGCTTGGTGAAAATATGCACATGGCTTGGCCATTGCAGCTTTGCGTAGGGGGAGGTGTCGAGATAGGGGTCGTGGTTTCCCGGCGACAAAAAGACCTCGGCGTCCAGCTCCTCCAGAAGCCCATAGAGCACACGCAGGGTTTCGGGTCTGGCACGCTGCCCGTCAAACAGGTCGCCGCTGAGCAGCAGAATATCTGCCTGCTGTGCGGCATCGGTCAGACGGGCGAGAAGCTGTCGCTGTTCCTCTCGCCGCTCGATCGCCTGCTCGGGCGAGAGGGAACGAAAGGGCGAATCCAAATGGAGGTCGGCGGCGTGAAGAAAGGTGAGCATATAATCTCCTTTGTTCCTTAATCCAAAACGTCACAGCGGCGCACCTCGGTGGTGCGTCCGGTTTCTGTGTCGATGGTAAAGCGGACGGCGTTGAGCTTGCCGGGACCTTTGGCGGCTTCATAGCGTCTTGGGAGCTGTCCCAAAAAGCGGGATAGTCCATTTTCGGGCACCACACCTAAAATAGAGTGAATCGGTCCAGTCATGCCCAAGTCGGTGACAAAGCCCGTCCCCTTGGGCAGGATTTGTTCGTCGGCGGTGGGGACGTGGGTATGGGTGCCCCAGACGGCCTGTGCCCGTCCGTCAAGATACCATGCCAAGGCGCCCTTTTCGCTGGTGGCTTCGGCGTGGAAATCGACGAGAAGGACATCGGGCTTATGCTCCTTTAAGATAGCATCTGCCAGCAGGAAGGGGGAGGAGAGGTGGCAATCCAGCTCAAAGCGCCCCATGAGGTTCAGAACCCCGATGCGCAAGCCCTTGGGTCCGTCGTAAATGCCAAAGCCCCGTCCGGGCAGATTGGGGGCGAAGTTGGCGGGGCGGAGGATATAGGGGTTGTCGTCCAGATAATCGGCAATCGCCATTTTATTCCAAGTGTGGTTGCCCAAGGTGATGACATCGGCACCGGCATCAAAAATGTCCTCTGCGTGATGGGGGAGCAGCCCGAGACCGGCGGCGTTTTCGCCATTGACCACGGTAAAGTCGATGGAATGGGTCTTTTTGAGGGTTCTCAGGTGGCGGGACAAGGTATAAACGCCGACCTCGGAGACCACATCACCGACGGCGAGTATGTGCAGCAGCATAGGGGGTTCCTCCCTGTAAAAAAGTTTAGGCGTTCGATACCTTTATTATATGCCATCCCGCCGCATCTTTCAATGCCTTTATCGGCACCACGCATAACGTAGAGGACTAGAAAAAGAGGACTGCTACAAAAGCGATCCTTTGCAGCAGTCCTCTTTGATATGCGATGTTTATTTTGCGTATTCGACGATCTTGACCTCACGGAGCAGATGCACCTTGATCTGACCGGGGTATTCCAGTTCGTCTTCAATCCGCTTGGCAATGTCACGGGCAAGCAGGGTCATTTCGTCCTCGCTGACCAGCTCGGGCTTGACGATGATGCGAACCTCACGACCTGCCTGAATGGCATAGGACTTTTCTACACCACGGAAGGAGGAGGTGACCTCCTCCAGCTTTTCCAAGCGCTTGATGTAGTTTTCCAGGTTCTCACGTCGTGCGCCGGGGCGGGCGGCGGAAATGGCATCGGCGGCCTGTACCAGACAGGCGATGACCGTCTGCGGCTCCACGTCGTTGTGGTGGGCGTGGATGGCGTGGACAATGTCCTTATTTTCCTTGTACTTACGAGCCAGCTCCACGCCGATGGTGACATGGGAGCCTTCCACCTCGTGGTCAACGGCCTTGCCCAAGTCATGGAGCAGACCGGCACGCTTGGCGGTGGCGACATCCTCGCCGATTTCGGCGGCCATGAGTCCGGCGAGCTGTGCGACCTCGATGGAGTGGTTGTACACGTTTTGACCGTAGCTGGTACGGTACTTCATGCGTCCGATGAGCTTCACCAGCTCGGGATGCAGACCCATGACGTTGGTTTCCAGCACGGCACGCTCGCCCTCTGCCTTGATGGTGGCTTCGACCTCACGCTTGGCGATTTCGACCATTTCTTCAATGCGGGCGGGGTGGATTCTACCGTCGAGAATGAGCTTTTCGAGTGCCAGACGGGCGATTTCCCGACGGACGGGGTCGAAGCAGGAGACGGTGATGGCTTCGGGGGTATCGTCGATGATGAGATCAACGCCGGTCATGGTTTCGAGGGTGCGGATATTCCGTCCCTCTCTGCCGATGATGCGACCCTTCATCTCGTCGTTGGGCAGGGGCACAACGGAGACGGTGGCTTCTGCCACATGGTCGGCGGCGCAGCGCTGAATGGCAAGCCCGACGATTTC
Source organism: uncultured Ruminiclostridium sp. (assembly GCA_964420085.1). GTDB lineage: Bacteria > Bacillota > Clostridia > Oscillospirales > Oscillospiraceae > Evtepia. The sequence continues at coordinate 1,468 of CAYQRI010000009.1, read as the reverse complement.
CTTTGCCTTTTTGTCGGCCTCCTCTTTGTAGTGCGCTTCGATTTCCTTCAGCTTCATAGCGGCTTCGTGGGTGACCTCGGTTTCCAGCTTTGTGATCAGATAGACCTTGGCTTCCTCGGCGGTAAAGCCGGAGATTCGTTCCAGCGTCTCCATCTGTTCTGCTTGGAGCTGGGCGACCTTGGCACGGGATTCCTCCAGATTGGCCAGACGTGCGGCGTAGGATTCCTCCTTGCGCTCCACATTTTCGAGCTTACGCTCCAAGGTTTCTTCCTTCTGCTGCAGACGGCGTTCATGCTCCTGTACCTCGGAGCGACGTTCCTTGACCTCACGTTCGTAGGTGGTACGTTCGGCGAGGATGGCTTCCTTTGCTTCCAAAAGAGCCTCTCGTTTTTTGCTTTCTGCGCTTCGGATGGCCTCATTGATGATTCGTTTGGCTTCCTCTTCCGCACTGATGATTTCCTTCTCTGCCACTTTTTTGCGGTACAGTACGCCCACAGGAATGCCTATCACAAGTGCAACCACAAAGGTGATTACACCGGTCAGAATATAAGGTAGCATAGTGTCAGGACACACCTCCATTTCTCTAAAATTTTCGCATAAAATAACGGCAGTGCAAGACGCAAAAGGGGGTTGCGTGGCACCACAGAAAACGAAGAGAGGGGTGCATTGTGTACGATGTGAGCACACCTCTCCAATTTCGCATATTTATACTGATTTTATTTTAAAGGGCAAATGCCCGTCTGTCAAGGATATTTGGTCTTCCGAACGAAAAATCTCACGGTACAGTGTCAGGAACACAAAAGCGATGGGGGATGCATAGGATAGAGCACGGATAAAAAGGAGGGGTCATAATGGAAGAACCCATGGAAACGACAGGGCAGAAGGTGCCTGAGCTGGAAAGAAGTATGTTTGATCGGGTATGGAAGCGAGTTTTAGAGGGCAGCGATCCGAGCAATTGTCCCATTGCCTGGGAGGCGGCAGCGCCGGCAGCGGCAGTGGCGACAAAGCAGCCAATGCAAGCCAATGAGGAGGAGGCGCAGGAGCTGCGCAGTGATTTTCCGAGCCAAGTGCAGACCTTTTGGGGGGATGCGTGTACGGATATTGCGCCGATTTTGCAGGAGCTTGTTCGGCAGGAGCTTTCCAGCTTTCGTGCGTACCAGAGCCTTGCCCGACGGGTGGGCGGTGTGCCGGCACGGAGCCTGAGTGCGTTGGCGACGGACTGCAAGCAGCACGCCAAGCGTCTTTCTGCGCTTTATTTTTTACTTACGGGGGTGCGCTATTGGCCAGAGGGGGGGAAGCAGACACCGCCGACCTCTTACTTGGGGGCATTGCGTCAGCAATTTTTACAGGAGCAGGCACTCATGGCATCGTATTTGGCGGCGGCAGAGTGTACGCATGATCCATGCTTCCGCCAGCTTTTCTTCGAGAATGCACGGGATGCGTGGGATCACACCGAAAAAATTCGCCA
>CAYQRI010000008.1:27148-34234 GCA_964420085.1 uncultured Ruminiclostridium sp. | reverse complement strand
GATTTTGACACCGCTGAGCCGTTTTCCGAGGGACAGCTCGCCGAGCTGGAAGCCGAAATGCGGAAAATCTGCAAGGAAAAGCTCAAGCTGGAACGCTTTGAGCTGCCCCGTAACGAGGCCATTCAATATATGGAGGAGCGGGATGAGCCTTATAAGGTCGAGCTGATCAACGACCTGCCCGAGGACGTGACCATCTCCTTCTATAAGCAGGGTGACTTCACTGACCTATGTGCCGGCCCGCATCTGGATTCCACCGGCCGCATCAAGGGCAACGCCATTAAGCTGACCGCCTGCAACGCAGCCTATTGGCGTGGTGACTCCAACCGTCAGACCTTGCAGAGAATTTACGGCATCGCCTTCCCCAAGAAGGATGAGCTGGATGAATATTTGCAGCGCATCGAGGAAGCAAAAAAGCGGGATCACAGAAAGCTGGGCAAGGAATTGGGTCTCTTTACCCTGCTCGAGGAAGGCCCCGGCTTCCCCTTCTTCCTGCCCAAGGGCATGGTGCTGCGGAATACCCTGCTGGATTATTGGCGGCAGGTTCACAAGAAATATGGCTATGTGGAGGTCACCACCCCCATTATCCTGAACCAAGACCTGTGGCACCGCTCCGGTCACTGGGATCACTATAAAGACAATATGTATACCACCGTTATCGACGGTGAGGATTACGCTGTGAAGCCCATGAACTGCCCCGGCGGTATGCTGGTCTATAAGACCGAGCCGCACTCCTACCGTGAGCTGCCCCTGCGTGTGGCAGAGCTTGGCTTGGTGCATCGGCATGAGCTGTCGGGTGCCCTCCACGGACTCTTCCGTGTCCGCTGCTTTACGCAGGATGATGCCCATATCTTCATGACTTGGGAGCAGATGGAGACCGAAATTCAAAACGTCGTGCGCCTCTTTGATGAGGTCTATTCCGTCTTTGGTCTGTCCTACCAGATTGAAGTCTCCACCATGCCCGAGGATCACATCGGTGAAAAAGAGACGTGGGACTTCGCCACCGATACCCTGAAAAAGGCCATCGAGCATATGGGCAAGGACTATATCCTCAACGAGGGCGACGGTGCCTTCTATGGTCCCAAGCTCGACTTCCATCTCGCAGACTCTCTGGGCAGAACCTGGCAGTGCGGCACCATTCAGCTGGATATGCAGATGCCCGAACGCTTCGATTTGGAATACGTCGGCGAGGACGGCGCAAAGCATCGTCCCGTGATGATCCACCGTGTCGTGCTTGGCTCCATCGAACGCTTCATCGGCGTCATCACCGAGCATTTTGCCGGTGCCTTCCCCGTGTGGCTCTCTCCCGTTCAGGTGAAGGTTCTGCCTGTCACCGACCGTGCCGCAGCCTATGCAGATAGCATCGCAAAGAAGCTCGACGACGCCGGCTATCGTGCAGAGGTTGACCACCGCAACGAGAAAATCGGCAAGAAGATTCGGGAAGCCCAGCTGGGTAAGGTGCCCTATATGCTGGTGGTGGGTGATCGTGATATCGAAAACGAAACGGTCTCTCCCCGTCACCGTGTTTCCGGTGATTTGGGTGCAATGACCTTCGATGCCTTCCAAGCCCTGCTCAAAACCGCAGTGGACGAGAAGCGGAAGGACGACGAGCTGTAATATGGCTAGCATGAACAGCAAAGCGAGAGATAAAAAGATCATCCGCACAAGTGTTATAGGCATTTTGGCAAACCTCTGTTTGGTTGTCTTTAAAATGATTGTGGGGCTGATGGCAAACTCCATCGCCATCATTTTGGATGCGATGAACAACTTGAGTGACGCACTCTCCTCTGTGATTACCATTTTGGGTACCAAGCTTGCCTCCCGTCCGCCGGATAAAAAGCACCCCTTTGGACATGGGCGCATTGAATACTTTACCGCCATTATTATTTCCGGAATTATTTTATTTGCCGGCGGCAGCTTTGCGGTTACCTCGGTGAAGAAGATCATAACCCCCGATGTCACCAACTACTCCATCGTTACCGTTGTGATTGTGGTGGTGGCAATTCTCACCAAGCTCCTTTTGGGCAGATACACCAAGGCAGTGGGCAAAGAAACCAGCTCCGATGCCTTGGTGGCCTCGGGGGCAGATGCCACCTTTGATGCAGTGATCTCCGTCGGTACCCTAGTCGGCGCCGTGGTTGCTATGTCAACGAACTATGTCATCGACGGTTGGATTGGCGCACTCATCTCCCTTGCCATTTTAAAGGCGGGTGTCGAGATTCTCACCGATACCCTCAGTAGTCTAGTGGGGCGGCGTGCCGATGGCGATTTGGTCGGAGAGCTGAAGCAGACGCTTTGCAGCGTGGATGGGATTTTAGGCGCCTATGATGTGGTGCTGCATAACTACGGGCCTACCAAAAATATGGGCGCCGTCAATGTCGCAGTCTATGACTGGAGAACGGCAGAGGAGCTGCACGACATCAGTAAGCGCGCACAGGCTCGGGTTTTGGCAAACCATGGAATTATTTTATACATCGGATTCTATTCTGTGAACACCAAGCAGGATGACCTGCATCTTTTGGAGGAGGCCGTGCGTGAACACCTGAAAACGCACGCATACATTCTTTCTATGCACGCCTTCTATGAGAATCGGGAGACAGGAGACATTTCCTTCGATGCCGTGATTGATTTTAAGTGTCCAGACTGTGATGCACTTGTAGCACAGGTACAGCAGGAGCTGGAGGAAACACATAAGCCGCATCATTTCCACATCAAAATCGACCGCTCGTATAGCGATTAAATCTAACCAAACGATTGTTTTACAGTACCCCAAGGCAATACAGGAGGGAACCTTATGTTTATTGAGACAAACCCAGAAGGAAACATCCGAAAGGAGCCGGCAGATTATCACTTCGCAGAGCCGGATGGCTTGGGGAAGTATGCCTTTTTTATCCGTCCCTCCCAAGGAGATCTGATCCCAGCCGACCAGATGGAGCAGGCCTTGCTGCTGTCCGGTCGGTATCGTCCGGTGACGTTGGAGGGAAGAAATCTCTTCGTTTCCAAGGACTTTTATGCCTTTTTCAAGCATTTGGATGAAAATGGAATTGAAGCAACCGAGAAGGGGATTGTGGTGATTGCCATGAATAAGCTCCGTGCGATTATGCAGGAAGCACCCGAGGTTCTGGACAATGCTCGATTCACTTCGGATGGAAAAAGCCTGTATCTCATCAAGAACAAACGCAGTGGTTTATAATCTTCCTATTTTGCTGATAAGAAAAAAAGCAGAGAGCACCTCGAACAAAAGCGTTCGGGGTGCTCTCTTAAAAAAATATAGGGGGCAAACAAAAATTATTCGGCGTAATTTGTGAAATAGTTCTGGATGACAATGAAGGGGGTGCCCTTATCGCCGGAGCCGGAGGTCAGGTCGCACAGCGAACCCAAAAGATCGGTATACTGACGGGGCGTGGTACCTTCGGAGCTCATATCGCCCACGAGGTCCTCATTCTTTGTCTTGATTTCATTTCGAATGGCCTCTTTCAAAGCTTCGCCGGAAAGCTCTGCAAAGTCGTTGTCCGCCAAAAATTTCAGCTTCAGCTCGTTGGGTTTACCGGAAAGACCGGCGGTATAGGCAGGGGAGACCACGGGGTCTGCAAGCTCCCAAATGCCGCCGACAGGATCCTTAAAGGCACCGTCACCGTAGACCATGGCTTCCACATGGATACCACGATCCTTGAGAATACGAGCCTGAATGCCGTCGACCACGGGCTGACAGTTGCGAGGGAAAAGCTTCAGCTTTTCTTCTGTGGCCTTATTGGAGCCAAGCAGACCATAGATATCATGATAGCCGCTGCCGTCTACGGGTGCGGTCATGACATCGGTCAAGGTCTTGACGGTTTTCACCAAGCCGGTGAGGGCTTGTCTGCTTTCTTCTCTGGTGTGGATATCGCAGCAAAGAACGTGGTCACAGAATTTTGCAATATAGCGGCAGTCATTGGAAAATACGAAGGTTGCTTTGGCTCCCTCGCTTTCGATCAAGGAACGATAATAGTCCAAGTAATTGACGCCTGTGAAGGGATGGACAGGGGAGCCGAAGGTCTCGATGAATTCCTTTTCTTCGAATTCAAAGACCCCGCTGTAGCGATTCTGGATATAGGCGGAACGAGCCATGAGAGGGTTACCCACTTCGTCGTTGGGGTAGCTGAACAGGATGGTAACTTCGTCCATGGAACGGGCAATGCCCTTCAGACACATGGAGAAACGGTTGCGGCTGAGGATGGGGAACACCAAGCCAATGGACTTACCGGGGAAGATGGACTGGATGTTTTTCGAAACCTGATCGACGGTGACATAGTTTCCCTGTGAACGGGCAACCACGGATTCCGTCACGGCGATCACATCTCGGTCTCTTAGGGTATATCCATCCTCGTGTTCAGACTGATAGACACTATTGACAACGATATCGACGATATCGTCGCCTTCTCTGATGATGGGAGCCTTGATACCTCTGGAAATAACGCCTGACATGGTCATAACCTCCAATTATATGAAAATAATGCGAAACGTACAAATGATGCAAAGTTGCAAGCGGATGGCTGCAAAATAAAAACACCGAACTTCATTATACAAGCCTATAGAGAGAATGACAAGTATCATTTTGGAGAAAATATAGGCTAAGATTGCAGCTTTTTTAAAAAATGCGGATAAAATTGAGGGAAAGGTTGCCCAAACGCAAGAATTCCTGTATAATGCGACCATAAAAATTGAGAAAAATGCAAGGAGGACTTCTTTATGGAAGAGAACACCTATTGTGGCTTTGAGCTTGGTCCGATCCGACCGCCCAGTGAAGCCTATAGCTTATTGCTCCGAATCAACCGTGGCTGTGGCTGGAATAAATGCCGTTTTTGCGGTTTTTATCGAGATATTCCCTTTAGTATTCGCTCTGTGGAAGACATCAAAAAAGACATTGATGCCGTCAAATATTGGGTGGATGTCTTCGAAGGACGAGAAAAGTCCGTGCAGCCCAAAACGCAAGGGGATCAGGAAGCCTGCTATATGGCGTATAGCTGGATACAGAGCGGAAAAAAATCAGTCTTTTTTCAAGATGCCAATAGCATTCTTCTGCATCCGGACGGAATGCTTGAGGTTCTGGAATATCTCAATGCCTGCTTTCCACAGATCGAGCGGATCACCAGCTATGCTCGCTCCGACACCATAAACCGCTTGAGCCAAGAGCGCCTGAATCGCTATGCAGAGCTGAAGCTGAATCGCTTCCACATTGGCTTAGAAACCGGAAACGATGAAATTCTAAAGCGGATGCGAAAGGGTGTGGATAAGCAGACCCAGATTGAAGCGGGAATCAAGGCGAAGAAGGCGGGCATCGAAATCAACGAATTTTATATGCCCGGCATGGGCGGTCGTGAATATGCCCGTGAAAGTGCGTTGGATACGGCGGACGTGATGAATCAGGTGAATCCCAATTTTATCCGCATCCGTTCCATGGCGCTGGCCGAGAGCTTGGAAATGTATGAGGACTATAAAACTGGTATTCTCACCCGCCCGAACGATGTGGAGACCGTGCGGGAAATCCGACTGTTTTTGGAAAACCTGGAGGGCATCACCAGTGTTGTGGACAGCGACCACATTTTGAATACCCTGTTGGAGCTGCGGGGCAAGCTTCCCGAGGACAAAGAGAAGCTGCTTTCGATTGTGGATCGCTTTTTAGCATTGCCCAAGGAGGCGCAAAATATTTTCCGTTTGGGTCGCCGTCTTGGTCTGATGGGTGCGATGGATGATTTGCAGAACACCACGCTGGTGGCACGGGTGAAGGAGACCATGGAAAAGAGCAACATAACCGAAGAAAATTTGGACATGGTATGCGACCAACTGATGATTCGAGCGATTCCAATCTCAAGCTCCTGTGATTGTGGTTCAATGCAATGAGATGTCCGAGGGGGCGTTTTCGCTCTTTCGGCCGCAAAAAAGGCTGCTGCGAAACATGATGTTTTGCAGCAGCCTTTTTTTGTTTTTTATGAAAGAAACTGAATTACTTCAGCTCGACCTTTGCGCCGACTTCCTCGAGCTTCTTCTTCAGCTCTTCAGCCTCGTCCTTGGAAACGCCTTCCTTGATAGCCTTAGGAGCAGCCTCGACGACAGCCTTAGCGTCAGCCAGACCCAGACCAGTGATCTCACGGACAGCCTTGATGACCTTGATCTTCTCGTCGCCGAAAGCAGCCAGAATGACGTCGAACTCGGTCTTCTCAACAGCAGCCTCAGCAGCGGGAGCTGCTGCTGCAACAGCAACAGGAGCTGCAGCGGAAACGCCGAACTCGTCTTCCAAAGCGTGAACCAGCTCGGACAGCTCCAGAACGGTCATAGCCTTTACTTCTTCGATCATAGCAGTGATTTTCTCGCTTGCCATAGTAGTTTACCTCCAATAATAATTGTCAAAAATGTTTGTTTGAATGAGTGAAGGGGAATTATTCGCCCTTCTGGTCGGCGATGGACTGCATCACACGAGCCAAGCCAGAGATATTGGCATCCAGCACGGTAGCCAGACCTCTGATGGGAGCAATAAGAGTACCAAGCACGGTAGCGACGAGCACTTCCTTGCTGGGCAGATCGGCCAGAGCCTTGACTTCCTCGGCGGAAATCACCTTGCCATCCACGAAACCGCTCTTAATAAAGAACTTATTCTGAGGAGCGAGCTTCTTGGAGAACTCGGCAACGACCTTGGCTGCGGCCACGGGGTCGCCCTCGCAGACTGCGATAGAGGTAGAGCCCTCTAACACATCACACAGAGCATCCAGACCGGCATTCTTGGCGGCAAAGCGAACCAGAGTGTTCTTCATGACGAAGTAGTCCACACCGTTTTCACGCATAGCGGAACGAAGTGCGGTATCCTCAGCCACGGTGATGCCCTTGTAATCGACAATGACACCGGCAGCGGCATTTTGGAACTTTTCGGTCAAAGAAGCCACGGCGGCTTGCTTTTCGCTGAGAACCTTTGCGTTAGGCATACTGTTGTTTCACCTCCTATGGGTTTGGTCATGAGAGTGAACCAAAGAAAAAATCCCTGTATCAAAAAAAGACACAAGGATGTTGAAGCAATCATAGCAAACTATGGACTGCATCCTCGGCAGGATTTACGGG
>CAYQRI010000008.1:22337-27048 GCA_964420085.1 uncultured Ruminiclostridium sp. | reverse complement strand
TTGCCGATGGGGCAGTGGATGATGTTGGTCTTGTCCAGACGATACTCAACCTTACCTGCCTTAGCTTCCTTCACTGCGTTTGCCACGTTGGGGGTGACGGTGCCTGCCTTGGGGGAGGGCATCAGACCCTTGGGGCCCAGAACCTTACCCAGACGACCAACCACGCTCATCATGTCGGGGGAAGCGATGACAACGTCGAATTCAAACCAGTTTTCCTGCTGAATCTTCTGTGCCAGATCTGCTTCACCGACATAGTCAGCGCCGGCTTCCTTGGCTGCGTCTGCCTTGTCGCCCTTGGCGAAGACCAAGACGCGGGGCACCTTACCGGTGCCGTGGGGCAGAACGATGGCGCCACGAACCTGCTGGTCGGCGTGACGGGAGTCAACACCCAGCTTGACGTGCAGCTCGACGGTCTCATCAAACTTAGCGGGTGCAGTTTTCACCAGCAAATCCAGAGCCTCGTCGGTATCATACAGATTGGACTTGTCAATCTGCTTTGCACTGTCCTGATACTTTTTTCCTCTAAACATTATCTCTACCTCCTGCCTTACTCGCCGACGGTAACGCCCATAGAACGAGCGGTACCGGCGATCATGCTCATGGCGGACTCGACGCTGGAAGCGTTGAGGTCACGCATCTTGAGTTCAGCAATCTTACGCACTTCTTCCTTGCTGATGGTTGCGACCTTGGTTTTGTTGGGCACACCGGAAGCCTTGCTCAGGTTGCAGGCCTTCTTAATCAGAACGGCTGCAGGGGGAGTCTTGGTGATAAAGGTGAAGGAACGGTCTGCATAGACGGTGATAACCACGGGGATAATCAGACCGACATCGTTTTTAGTACGCTCATTGAATTCCTTCGTGAAAGCGGAAATGTTCACGCCGTGCTGACCCAGAGCGGGACCAACAGGGGGAGCCGGGGTTGCTTTGCCGGCCGGAATCTGAAGCTTAACGTATCCTGTTACTTTTTGTGCCACTTAGAGCACCTCCAATTTGAAAATGTGGTTGGACGGAGCGGAAACCCACTCCTCCCACGCTTGCGGAAAGCCGCAAGGTTTAGATGGATTCGATTTGATTTAAATCAAGCTCGACCGGGGTCTCCCGACCGAACATAGAGACAACGACACGAACCTTTTTCCGTTCGAGGTCAATCTCCTCAACGGTGCCGAGGAAGGATTCCAATGCACCGTCGGTGATACGGACGCTGTCGCCGAGGCTGTAGGTCACTACGACCTCCTGTTTTTCCACGCCCATAGAGCTTACTTCCTCATCGGTGAGGGGGATGGGCTTATTTCCGGAGCCGACAAAGCCCGTGACACCACGCACATTACGCACCAAGTGCCAGGTCTCGTCTGTGAGAACCATCTTGACCAGCACATAGCCGGGGAACACCTTGCGTTCCACCTGCTTGCTGCCGCTGTCGGTGATTTCGGTGACGGTCTCCATAGGAATATTGACCTCCAGAATGAGGTCACCCATATTTCGGTTTTCAACGGCTTTATCAATCGTGGCTTTTACGGTGTTTTCGTAACCCGAATAGGTGTGAGCCACATACCATTTTGCACCTTCAGTCATGTTTCTTCACCCGCCTGTCAACGACCAAAGAGAGAGAGCAGAGCGTCGATGACGGAATTCGCAATGCCATCGAAAATCCAGACGATGATACCAACGACAATCACACAGACGATAACGATCCCTGTCTTTTTGAGTGTATCCGCCTTGGTTGGCCAAGCGACCTTTTTCAGTTCGGCCTTCAATTCACGGAAGAAACGGCCAATACGCTTGCCGAAGCCGGGCTTCTTTTCCTTTGCAGGCTTGTCCTTTTTCGGCTTTGCGGGCTTTGCTTCTTTTTTCTGCTCGGCAGGGCTATCGTTTGCGGTGACATCCTGGTTCATCTTTTCTTGTTCAGACATTCAGTTCTACCCTTCTTTCGTACAGAAAATGTGGGTCATCATTACTTCGTTTCGCTGTGAACAGTGTGCTTTCTGCAGAAGGGGCAATACTTGTTCAGTTCCAAACGGTCGGGGGTATTCTTCTTGTTTTTGTTCGTGTTGTAGTTGCGCTGTTTGCACTCGTTGCATCTGAGGGTGATTTTCACCCGTGCGCCGGCTTTTGCCATGTTGCGGCACCTCCTTTACGATGTACGGCTCTGAGAATAATAAAAAACGCCAAGCTCGGCCTTTCGCCTATCCACAGGCGATTCCGATCTCGGCGTCATCTGACTGACCAAAAATGGTACAACAAAACAGCACGGCGAAATCGGCATCGTTTGCCTCCCTATGTCCATGCGGTCAAGGGTTTGCAGACATATACCGTAATATGCACACAAAATAAGCCCTTTTCATAGGTGCTATCATTTTACATGACAACACGACCCTTGTCAAGCAGTTTTTTCGAAAAACTTGGCCTCCTCTTCTTTCCTTGACAACCCACCGACCTTCACGGTAAACTATAAAAATAGAACCAAAGAGAGACGCAGCATGACGGCGAAAGGAATCAAAAAACGAATGAAAATTATGGCAATTGACTATGGGGATGTTCGCACGGGCGTGGCACTGAGCGACCGTACCGGCTTTTTGGCGGGACAAACCTTTCTTGTAAAGAGTAAAAAGGAAGATATTGTGTTGCAGGAGCTGACGGAATTGGCAAAGCAAGAGGGCGCAGAGGAGCTGGTTTTGGGGCATCCCAAAAATATGGATGGAACCATTGGCCCAAGGGCGGAAAAATGTGCCCTGTTTGCGGAGCGGCTGCGTGAATCGACGGGGCTGCCTGTCACCCTCTGGGACGAACGCCGCACCACGGTGGATGCCCATCGCATTTTAGGCGAGCAGGGCATTCGTGCCAAAAACCGTAAAAATAAGATTGATTCCGTCGCTGCTACGCTGATATTAGAAGGTTATTTGGATTGGAAACGCCTACAGACGGCACGAGAGAGATAAACGGGAGGGATTTTTTGTGAAAAAGGAAGCACGAGAGGTGCAGTATCACATCGGCTGTGCACCGGGTGATGTGGGACGCTATTGCATTTTGCCCGGCGACCCGGGACGCAGTGCGATTATTGCACAGTATTTCGATCAGCCCGAGCAGGTGGCATACAATCGAGAATATAACACCTATACGGGCACGCTGTTGGGCGAGAAGGTCACGGTCTGCTCCACGGGCATCGGCGGCCCCTCGGCCGCCATTGCCTTGGAGGAGTTGGTCGCACTGGGTGCCGATACCTTTGTCCGTACTGGCACCTGCGGTGGCATTGCCCTACAGGTGCAGAGCAATGATTTGGTGATTGCCAGCGGTGCCGTGCGCCATGAGGGAACCAGCCGAGAATATGCGCCCATCGAATTTCCTGCCGTGCCGGACTTTTCGGTTTTGTCTGCGTTGGTGCAGGCGGCAGAGCAGATGGATGCCCCCTACCATGTCGGTGTGGTGCAGTGTAAGGACTCGTTTTACGGACAGCATGACCCTGCCAGAATGCCTGTTTCCTATGAGCTGCTGCAAAAGTGGGAGGCATGGAAACGCTTGGGTGTGTTGGCGAGTGAGATGGAATCGGCTGCCCTCTTTACGGCTGCTGCTGCCTTGGGGGTTCGCTGCGGCTCGGCGTTTCATGTGGTGTGGAATCAGGAGAGAGAGAAGGCGGGGCTGGATCAGGCGGAATCTGCCGATGTGGAGCGTTCCGTGCGTTTAAGTGTGGAAGCCCTGAAGCTGCTGATTCAAGCGGACAGAAGAAAGCAGGGAACCCCATGAGCGGGGATATCCTGCGCTCGTGCATCGATTGCCACGTCACACGCTGCGATGCACACCATTCCGAAGTACCGCACCCTGCCTTTTGCGTCGGAGAGCATCTGACGGAGCAGCAAAAAGCATCGGCACGGCATTGCTATGAAACAGACGCAGAGGACTTAAAACTCGCACAGGTGGCGGCTTCTGTGGAGGCGGACGGCTATCGTAAGTGGCCCCGTGTGCAGGAGACCATCGTCTTTGCCAAACGCATGGGCTACCATAAAATCGGGATTGCAACCTGTGTGGCACTGATACGAGAGAGTCGCATTTTGGCAAAGATGCTGCGTGCCAATGGCTTTGAGGTTTTTGGTGTGGCGTGCAAAGCAGGAGAACTGCCCAAGGAAGCACTGGGGATGACTCCGCCCAAGGATGAAGGCGGCCCCGGTGTGATTGCCTGCAACCCCATTCTGCAAGCGCAGACCTTGAACGAAGCCGGCACGGAGCTGAATATTGTCATGGGGCTTTGTGTGGGACACGACAGCCTATTTTATAAGCACGCCAAGGCGGCGACCACCACCTTGGTGGTGAAGGATCGTGTGCTGGTACACAATCCTGTGGCGGCACTGTATACCGCCGAAGGATACTATAAAAACCTTTTGTCTGAGATAACGGATTGAAGAATCGTCTCTTTTAGAAGTGTGCTGCATATGCTTTCCATGAGGTGGTGAATATGCAGGAACGCTTTCCGATGGAGCATGGGCAGCTTGTTTGCACCACGAACGGGAATCAAGTGGAGCTTTGTATGGAGACCGTAGGGGGAGGGAAGGGACTCTATCGCGGTGTCATATTGGGGCAGGGCGGCAGTATGGAGCTGGGTACACTCATGCCGGAAAACGGCGCCCTGCGGCTGCGCCGCAATTTGCCTGTTGATACGCTGCGTAAGCACGGCTGCTGGCCTGTCATTGGAGGAAGGGCAGAGCTTCGCTATTCCTTTTCCG
>CAYQRI010000008.1:12108-22237 GCA_964420085.1 uncultured Ruminiclostridium sp. | reverse complement strand
CACGGCTGCTGGCCTGTCATTGGAGGAAGGGCAGAGCTTCGCTATTCCTTTTCCGCTGGTAAGCTCCCACAGGGTTTTCAAAAACGAGACCCTTCGCAAACACTTTTTACACAGGATACCCTCCTGTCCGCTGCCCTGAACGAAACGAAAGAGGGCTTTTTAAAACAGGAAGCCGAGGGCGGCTTTTGCTTGGCCTTTCCTTGGAATCCGGAACGTCCCTTCCCGATGGTTCCGCTCTTTTGCTTTGCCTGTCCCTCTGTGTTGGGCGGGGTGGAATATCTTCTGTTCCACTTTGAAGAAAATGAAAAACCGATGCTACAGGAGCGGGGGACGGCACAAGAATAAAGCTATAAACCTATGAATGAGCAAATTTGTAAAAACGCCGAAGAAAACAGAGATTAAGAGTTTTACTCAATTTTTTGCAAAAAATTGCGGTTTCCAAAGGCAGAGCCTTGGTCGTTTTCCGCAGAAAACGAAATCCTATGCCGTGAAAAAAGTATTTTTGAAACGAAGCGGTGAGCCGTTTCGCCGCCGGGTAAGACCCGTAACGCAGCTGCAACCCAAGAAAAAAGAAATTTTTCTGGATGTAGCGGAGATGGAGGGGCTTAGACGGCGATCAGCGAGACGTGCGAACCGTGACTGGGTGAATTTTGCCCGTTAGGGCAAAAGAGGGGGCTTGCGAAAAAGCCCCCTAGGCGAGTTCCTTGTGCACTTTGCCCTTTTTGCTCATTTATAGTATAAACGATATTTTAAAATAACTGGAGCGATGACATGGATTATTTTCACCTGTCTGAGGACAAACAGGATTTGCTGGATATGAGCAGTCTGGGGCTTGCCTATTTGGGCGATGCCGTTTATGAGGTTATGGTGCGGTCGTGGCTGTGTCTGCACGGGAAGCTGACCCCGGGTAAGCTGCATCGTGCGGCGATGCAGTATGTTTCTGCCCCCCGACAGGCGGAGATGCTTTTGAAGCTTCTTCCGCTGCTGACAGAGGAGGAGCTTCGTGTGTTCAAACGAGGACGCAATACCAATCCGCACTCCCTGCCCAAGGCGGCCAGCCGCCGAGAATACCAGATAGCGACAGGGCTGGAGTCGCTGTTCGGCTTTTTGTATCTGAAGGGGGAAACCGAGCGCTTGAATGTCCTGTTCGATACTATGATGAAGGAGGAAACCTGATATGCCAATGGACGCACTGTGTTTGGCTGCTATCCTGCGGGAAACACGAGAGGTGGCCGTCGGCAGCCGCATTGATAAAATTTATCAGCCCAGTCGGGACGAAATTCTCCTTCAGCTTCGTGGGACAAACGGCACCTGCCGTCTGCTTCTCTCGGCAAGCGCAGCACGTCCCCGTATCCAGCGCACGGATTTGCCCCGAGAAAACCCCGCCGAGCCGCCGATGTTTTGTATGCTGCTGCGGAAATTTTTGGTGGGCGGTCGCATTACGGCACTTACGCAGCCACCCCTCGAGCGGCTTGCGGAATTGGTCATCGAAACCACTGACGAGATGGGAGACAAGGTCTCTCGCCGTCTGATTTTGGAGGCGATGGGACGAAAAACAAACCTCCTGCTTTTAGATGGAAGCGGACGCATTGTCGATTGCCTGCACCGCTCGAGCGGCGATTTAACCCAAGCTCGTCCGTTGCTCCCGGGTATGTTTTACACCTACCCGGAGCCACAGCCTGATAAGTATAACCCTTACACACTGACGGAAGAACAGAAAGCGGCCCTCCTTACCGCCGCATCGCCCGATACCCCCTCAGATCGATTTTTGCAAGCAACCTTTTTGGGACTTTCTCCGCTGCTGGTACGGGAGATTGCGTTTGATGCATTCGGAGAGGTAGATGCCCCCATCGGGCGTGACCCGCAGCGCCTTTTTTCTAAGCTGGAGGCGGTCTTAGCCCGCTTGGAGACAGAGGGCGGCACACCGACACTCCTTTTGCGAGAGGGCAAGCCGACGGACTTTTCCTTCCGTCCGATTTTGCAATATGGCATTCAGACGGAAAACCAAACCTTTGCGACATTTTCTGCCCTTCTGGACAGCTTTTATGCCGAGCGGGAGACCTCAGAGCGGGTCAAACAAAAGGGACAGGATTTCATCAAGACCCTGACGCAGGCACGGGAGCGTCTGGTGCGGAAAATGGCATTACAGCAAAAGGAGCTGGAGGGCACGCAGTCGAGAGAGCAGAATCGCATCTATGGCGAGCTGATTACGGCGAACCTCTACCGTATGGAGCGTGGAATGCGAAGCCTCACTGCCGAAAATTACTATGCAGACGGGGAGGAGATCGAGATTCCATTGGACCCGCTCAAGACGCCGCAGCAGAATGCCGCCCGCTATTATAAGCTCTATACCAAGGCAAGGACGGCGGAAACCATGCTGACCCTTCAGCTGGAAAAGGGTGCGGGGGAACTGCTCTATTTGGACAGTGTGCTGGATAGCGTTTCACGAGCCGAGGGTGACCGTGACCTAGAGGAAATCCGACAGGAGCTGACGGAAACGGGGTACCTCCGCCGCAAAGGAAAGGCAAAGGGCAAGCTTCCTGTGACCAAGCCCTTGGAATTTCGCACGTCCGCCGGACTGCGGGTTTCCGTGGGACGAAACAACCTGCAAAATGACAAGCTGACCACGAAGCAGGCGGGAAAGTGGGACTATTGGTTCCACACCCAGAAGATTCACGGCGCTCACGTTATTTTGTGGACAGACGGGGCGGAGCCAGATCCCAAAAGCTTGGAGGAGACTGCCGCCCTTGCGGCATGGTTCTCGCAGGGACGTGAGGGCAGCAAGGTAGCGGTGGACTATACGCCGGTGAAATTTGTCAAGAAACCAGCGGGAGCCAGACCGGGTATGGTGGTGTATACGACCTATCAGACCGCCTATGTGGAGCCGTCCTTGGGAAATTTGGAAAAATCGAAATAAAATCATATAAAAAACGGGAGCCGTGCAGAGTGAAGATTCTGTACAGCTCCCGTTTGCATTTTACGAGATGAGGGGCGGCGCTCAGTCGCAGTTTTCCGGCAGCGGCGGAAGAAGGGTGTCGGGACAGAGGGTTTGGATTTTTTCCTGTAAGCTCTTTAAGTCAAGAAAGGTTTCTGGACACTTGCGTGGATCACGCAGAAGTGCCGCCGGATGATAAAGGGCGGTCATCTGCACGCCGGCACGGTCAAACCACTGTCCGTGCTGCTTGGTGATACGGAAATTCTTGTCAATCACACGCAAAGCGGCGATGCGACCCAGACAGACAATGATTTTGGGGCGGATCAGGGTGGTCTGCGCCCGCAAATAGCCAATGCAGGTGTCTTGCTCAAGGTGCAGGGGGTCACGGTTATTGGGCGGTCTGCACTTCATCACGTTTGCGATATAGACACGGGAACGATCCAAGTCAATGACCGACAGCATGGCATCCAAGAGCTTGCCGGCTGCGCCGACAAATGGCTCGCCTGTTAAGTCCTCCTGTTCACCGGGACCTTCTCCGATGAAGAGTACATCCGCCTGCTCGTTGCCTGTGCCAAAGACGACGTGGGTACGGGTCTCTGAAAGGGGACAGGCGCAGCACGACGCACAGCGTGCCTTCAATTCTTCCCAAGTCACCATCGCTTACTTCCTCCCTGCCGACGCATTTTGCTTTTTTTATTATAGCAAGGACGATTCAAAAGTGCAATGACTTAGGGCTTTGGTTTTGCTTTAAAGCACAGCGCAACAAGGTAGCCAAAAAAGACGGCAGCGGTGATGCCGCCGGCGGTGGCACTGAGACCGCCCGTGAGCGCACCGAGAAAGCCGCTTTCGGCGACACCGGCGGCCACGCCCTTGGCCAGCGTATAGCCAAATCCCGTGAGCGGAACGGTGGCACCGGCTCCGCAGAGATCCACCAAATGGCGATAGACACCCGTTGCACCCAGCAAAACGCCGACGACAACATAGACGACCAGAATGCGTGCGGGGGTCAGCTTGGTTTTATCGATGAGAATTTGCCCGATGAGACAAAGAATACCGCCGCAGACAAAGGCGGCAAAATAAGTTCCGAGACTGCTCATGCGTTCGCTCCTTTTTCTGTGGTAATGGCAACGGCGTGACAAATGCCGGGGATGCTCTCTCCCTGCATGGTGGCGGTGGGGGAATGCAGGGCACCCGTTCCGCAAAAGAGCAGATTTTTCAAGGTGCCCCGTTTCATCTCTCGCAGCAGATAGCCTGTGAGCACCACGGCACTGCACCCACAGCCCGAAGCACCGGAATGCACATCCTGTGTTTTGGGATCAAAAATCAGGATGCCGCAGTCGTTGTAGTTTTTACTGAGATTCATGCCGTCCTGACGGAAAAAGTCCAGCACAATATCTCGACCCAAACGTCCCAAATCGCCTGTGACAATGAGATCATAGAAGTCAGGGGAACGCCCGGTATCTTTGAAATGTGTGCTTAGGGTGTGATAGGCGGCGGGTGCCATGGCAGCACCCATGTTGTTGACGTCCGTAATGCCCTTATCCACAATTTTTCCTGTGGTGATATGGGTGAGGAACGGTCCCTTTCCATCCTTCGAGAGAATGACGGCACCAGAGCCTGTGGTTGTCCACTGAGCCGTGGGCGGCTTTTGACTGCCGTATTCCAAGGGATTGCGGTATTGACGTTCGGCAGAACAGAAATGGGAGGAGGTCATGGCGGCGATGTGCTTGGCGAAGCCACCGTCAATCAGCATGGCAGCCAAGGAAAGACTTTCCGCCATGGTGGAGCAGGCACCGTACAGCCCGAAAAAGGGCACAGCTCTGGTTCGTAGGGAATAGGCGGTGGCGATACACTGGTTGAGCAGATCGCCGGCAAACACATAATCCAAGTCGTTTGTCTGGAGTCCCGCAGCCTTGAGGGCGAAGGAGAGTGCCTTTTGCTGCATTTCGGTTTCGGATTTTTCCCAGCTATCCTCACCAAAGCGGTCATCCGTATCAATATAATCGAAATAGCGCCCCAGCGGGCCTTCCCCTTCCTTTTGACCCACGGCATTGCCGAAGCCTTGAATCGAGGGTGGGGCAGAAAAACGGATGGTTTGTGCCCCCAACTTTTTAAGCTCCAAAGCATTCACTTCCTTTGCGTTGTGGTTTATACATCACGATGCAGTTAGTATGCATTTTTTGGAGAGAAGTTATTCCTCTTTTTTTGGGGGAGAGTGGTTGGTTTTATAGAAACCACTGGACTTTCCGTTTCAGCTTGTACTATAATAAGGGAGATAGTAAGCAAGCTTCCGCCCTGTGCGGACAACGATAGAATGGAGAAATACTATGGCAAATGTAACGCTCGTCAATCAAAAGCTGCAGGAGGCTCATCTCGTCAATAAATTGGAGAAAAACGGACAGATCCAGCTGGACAGCTCGTTTTCCCTCAATGTCAGCTTTAGCCCCGATGCGAAGCGCTGCGTCGGAAAGCTGCAGCAGACCTTACGGGATAAGGAGACAGCAGGCAGCCAGTTTACCATGACCTTGGAGCTTGTCGGCGTGTTCGACTGCACCACCGCTGTGAACGATGAAATCAAACGGGAAATTCATGGAGAGGTCTATGACCTGCTCTTTCCCTATATGCAGGCACAGTGTGCCACGATGGCTGGAAGCTCCGGCATTCCGGGGCTGATGCTTCGCAAGGTTTCCATTGATCCTGAGCAGATCGCCGTGAACCACGCCCAGAAGAAAGAGCCGGAGCGGAATCCGGACGGCGGACCTAAGCTGACTATTTTGTGAGTATGGCACATACGATATATGGGGATTTATGGCAGGGAAATGAGGGGCAGGAGGAAGCGATTGCCCTCCGTTGTGGGGACGAGAGCCTGACCTTTGGTGCATTTTTTGATGCCATTCGCCGTGCTGAAGCAGGACTGCGTGCCATGGGCGTGCGAGCGGGGGAGCTGGTCACCATTTTCTCTCTCAGCACCCCTGAGGCCATCGCCGCCTTCTATGCCATCGACCGCATCGGTGCCGTTGCAAATTGGGTGGATATGAAGCTCAGTCCGTCGGAGGTGGAGCAGTATCTTCTGGATGCCAAATCCCGTGTGGTGCTCATTTTGGAGTTGGCATTTACAAAAATTTACGAGCATCGTGGTCAGGCACCGGCGGAGTATTTCATCTCTCTGCCTCTTGCTCCGTATATTCCATCGCATTTGGCGGAGAAGCTCCGCACGGGGAGCTGGAGGAAGAATCAATCGGCACAATGCCTTTCTTGGGAAGATTTTTTGCAGGAGCCGACAGACGACAAGCCGGAAGGGGAACGCAGAAATGAAGCCGCCGTCATCACCTACACCGGCGGCACCACGGGACCCGCCAAGGGGGTTACCCTCTCTCGATATGCCTTCCACGCCTCTCTGGAACAGTATCGCAGGGGGGGGACGGAATACGGCAGGGGCGGTGCAAATTTATCCCTGCTTCCGCCGTTTGCCGCCTTTGGTCTGTGTCAGTGCATCCATGTGCCGCTCTGCTTGGGAATGACCGTTATTTTGGCACCGCTCTTTCAGCCGGATGAATTGGGGGAGCTGTTGGTTCGGTATCGTCCGGAGCAGGTCAGCGGCACCACCTCTTATTGGCAATTACTGCTCCGCAGTCGGGCGGTGGAAACGGCAGATTTGTCCTTCCTGAAGGTGCCAAGGAGTGGCGGCGATGCCATTTCCGTGGAGATGGAAAAGCGGCTGAATCACTTCTTGGCAGAACGAGGCTGCACTGCAAAGCTCATTAAGGAATACGGTATGTCAGAGGTCTGCGGCATTGTCTGCCTGAATTATGGGTTAAGCAGAAAAGAGGGGAGTGTCGGACTCCCCCTGCCCGGCTGTCGCATTGTGGCAGTTGATCCCGAAACGGATGCCGTTTTGCCCCCCAGAGAGCAGGGCGAGCTGATTATTTGCAGCGAGACTGTGATGAACGGCTATTACGGACGACCGGAAGCCGACGGTGAGGTGCTCAAACAAAGATCGGACGGCAGCGTTTGGGTCTACACCAAGGACATTGGCTACATCGAGTCGGACGGGAGCGTGGTCATCACGGGTCGAAAGAAACGGCTGATTTCTCGAAACGGCTTCAAAATCTTCCCCATTCTCATTGAAGAATGTCTGATGGGCTCCTCTTTGGTGGAGACCTGTGCCGTGGTGGGCGCAGAAAGCCCTCAGGGAGAGTGTCTCCCAGTGGCACACATTGTGCTCCGCCAAGGGGTAAAGACGGAAGGCGTGGAGCACACCCTTCGTGCGATTTGTCGAGAACACTTGAATCACTATATGCTTCCTGCGGCATACTGCTTCCGAGCGGCGCTTCCGCTGACGGAACGGGGCAAGCTGGATTACAGAACGCTAGAAGAAGAATCGAACCTCTAAACACGGACAGAGCCGTTGTATATCTTGGACTGGGTGATATGTAGTTTCGGTTTTATGTATTACCTGCAAGGCTGCCCTCGATGCCCTCTGTGGAAACGGAAGCGGCGGTGCTTCCTGTGGCGGTGCTGCTGCCATTGGTTCGGTTGCTATTGCAGACGTTGTTAGTATTGTTCGATTCAGAGGATTCTTGCTCCAAGGCCTTTTGGGCGGCAATGAAGCCCATGGTTGCACCGAGCTGCGTCAGGATCGTGGCAAGCTGTGCTAACTCGTTGGTTTCCAGATGCTCTGCGATGATGTTGCACAGAAGGGTGATGATTGCGGCCTGTTCGGTGGCATTCATGTGTCATCACCTCACCCTAGTGTATGCGAAAGAACCTAGATTTGCTTTTCTGGCAGGCGGAAGGTTTACATTCCTGATACTTGCGAAAAACAGCAAATTATAGTATACTATACTGACAATTCGAAAACTTTTTGTGACTGACGGAAGTGGGTGAACCACAGGGAGCAAAAAGGAAGAGGGTAAGCCGACCGTCTGGGCAGTTCAATTTTCACAAAGAGGGGAATTGGACTGCCTGTTTTGCTTTTTTGGAGAATCGCTATGTATACGGGTGCCGTGTTTTTCCGCTTATCCCATCCGCTTTGAGGTGAAGTCACTTGTTCATTAGAATGGAGATGTTAATACAATGAAAAAAGTAGGCATTGTTATGGGCAGCGACAGTGATTTGCCTGTCGTTGAAAAGGCAATTGAGAAGCTGAAGGAATATGGCGTCCCCACAGAGGTTCATGTCTATTCCGCACACCGTACCCCCGAACAGGCGGGTGAATTTTCCCGCACGGCTGCCGAATGTGGATTCGGCGCCATCATTGCCGCAGCTGGTAAGGCAGCGCATTTGGCAGGTGCCTTGGCGGCCAACACGGTTCTGCCTGTGATCGGCATTCCGGTCAAGTCCTCCACCTTAGACGGGCTGGATGCCCTCCTTTCTACTGTCCAGATGCCTACCGGCATTCCTGTGGCGACCGTAGCCATTGACGGCGCAGCCAATGCAGCCCTGCTTGCCATCCAGATTTTGGCGGTTTCGGATGCGGAGTTGGCAGAAAAGCTTCGTGCGGCACGCAAGGCAGAGGCAGAGAAGGTGCTGGAGAAAAACGCAGCCATTGAAGCGAAATTTAACTGAGAGCAAGTAAGACGCACGAAACACAGCCAAAGCAAACGAATAGAAACGGAGGACCTAGCATGGGCGGATTTTGCGGGGCAATTTCTAAGCGCGACGTAGTTTTAGATGTATTTTTTGGGACGGATTATCATTCCCACTTGGGAACCAGACGAGGTGGCATGGCGGCTTGGGACCCCGAGCAGGGGTTCCAGCGAGAGATTCATAACATCGAAAACGCACCCTTCCGCACCAAGTTTGACCACACGGTGGGCGAAATGGTGGGAAAGGTTTGCATCGGCAGCATCAGCGATACGGACCCACAGCCGCTTTTGGTTCGGTCCATCCATGGCAGCTATGCGATTTGCGTGGTTGGAATCATTCGGAACGAGGAAGCGCTGATTCAGAAGCTCTTGGATGAAACAGATGGCCACTTTGAAGCCATGAGCGGCGGCCGAGTCAATTCCAATGAACTGATTGCGACCCTAATCAGCCAGCGTCCTACCATTGAGGAAGGCATCCTCCACGCACAAATGCTGGTGGAGGGTACGGCTTCTATCCTCATCATGACAAAGGACGCCCTCTTTGCCGGGCGTGACCGATATGGTCGTTTGCCCATTCACATTGGACAGGACGAAGACGGCTTTTGTGTCAGCTTTGAAACCTTTGCCTACCAGAAGTTAGGCTATCAGGATGCCTATGAGCTTGGTCCCTGCGAGGTGGTAAAGATTACGGAGAGCGGCTGGGAAACCCTGATTCCTGCCGGAGAGGAAATGAAAATGTGCGCCTTCCTCTGGGCGTATTACGGCTACTCCAACTCCGACTACGAGGGTATCAATGTCGAGACCATGCGGTATCGCAATGGTGCCATTTTGGCAAGGACAGACAAAGAACGCGGCGTGGCGCAGAACATCGACTATATCAGTGGTGTGCCGGATTCGGGCACACCCCATGCGATCGGCTATGCAAACGCCAGCGAAGCGCCCTTCGCCCGTCCGTTTATCAAATATACCCCCACTTGGCCCCGTTCCTTCATGCCAACCAGCCAGAAGGAACGCAATATGGTGGCAAAGATGAAGCAAATTCCTGTCCACGATTTGATTAAGGGTCAGAAGCTCCTTTTGGTGGATGACAGCATTGTGCGTGGCACACAGCTGCGGGAAACGGTGGAGTTCCTCTACGAAAACGGAGCGAAGGAAGTACATATTCGTTCCGCCTGTCCGCCGGTTTTGCACACCTGCAAATTCCTCAATTTCTCCAGCAGTAAGTCGGGGATGGAGCTTTTGGCACGTCGCACCGTCTATCAGCTGGAAGGGGACGAGGGCTTCAACCATCTGGATGAATATGTGGATGGCAACACCGAGCGGGGAAAGAAGTTCCGCAAGGCCATTTGCGAGGATTTGCATTTCACCTCCTTAGACTATCAGTCCATTGAGGGGATGATAGAGGCGATTGGTCTGCCTGCGTGTAAGCTCTGTACCTATTGCTGGACAGGAAAAGAATGAACGAAGCGGCGGGCGAAGCCCGCTATTAACTCGAGTTCGTACCTTTGTGGTTCAATCGACGGATGTTCCCGGTATAAAGCAGGGGCGATAAGCGAGACGTGCGAGGCGTGACACGGCGAAGCGCCGAGCCGTCTCGCCGTGGGCT
>CAYQRI010000008.1:11601-12008 GCA_964420085.1 uncultured Ruminiclostridium sp. | reverse complement strand
CGTAGTGTCTTAGAGCCACGACCAGCGAGACGTGCGAGGCGTGACACGGCGAAGCGCCGAGCCGTCTCGCCGTGGGCTAAGCCACGAAGCGGAGCAAGAAGGGAAATAAAGCCCCGCAGGGGATTGATTTCACTTCTTGCGCAGTCGTAGTGTCTTAGAGCCACGACCAGCGAGACGTGCGAGGCGTGACACGGCGAAGCCCGCTATTAACTCGAGTTCGTACCTTTGTGGTTCAATCGACAGATGTTCCCGGTATAAAGCAGGGGCGATAAGCGAGACGTGACAAAGAAAGCGACTTGTCAGGGTTTGCCCATTTTTTATAGAACAACAATCAGAAAACAATGCACAAATAGAAGCCGTTATGAAAGGAAGAAACGATATGAGTATGCAATCGAAATCTGACAGCT
>CAYQRI010000008.1:0-11501 GCA_964420085.1 uncultured Ruminiclostridium sp. | reverse complement strand
GAAGCCGTTATGAAAGGAAGAAACGATATGAGTATGCAATCGAAATCTGACAGCTACGCCGCCGCCGGTGTAGACATTACCGCCGGCTATAAGGCAGTGGAGCTTATGAAGGCACATATTGCTAAGACCATGACAGCAGGAGCCCTCTCCGATGTCGGCGGCTTTGGCGGTTTGTTCGAGCTGGATCTCACAGGGATTACCCGTCCTGTGCTGGTCAGCGGCACCGACGGCGTGGGCACCAAGCTGAAGCTTGCCTTCCTGATGGACAAGCATGATACGGTGGGAATCGACTGCGTTGCGATGTGTGTCAATGACATCATCTGCTGTGGTGCAAAGCCCCTGTTTTTCTTGGACTATATCGCTTGCGGCAAGAATATCCCCGAAAAGATGGCGGATATTGTCTCCGGCGTAGCAGAGGGCTGCGTGCAGTCTGGCGCTGCCCTCATTGGCGGTGAGACCGCAGAAATGCCTGGCTTCTATCCTGTGGACGAATATGATCTGGCAGGTTTTTCCGTGGGTGTGGTGGATAAGGCAAAGATTTTTGATAAAACCACCATTTGCCCCGGTGATGTCATCCTTGGCCTGCCCTCTACCGGTGTTCACTCCAACGGCTTTTCTCTGGTGCGTAAGGTTTTGGATGTGGAGCACTGTGACTTGAAGGCACCCGTTGCCGAGCTGAACGGCGCTTCCTTGGGCGAAACCCTCTTGACCCCCACCCGTATCTATGTGAAAAGCATTCTGGCACTGATGGAACAGGTCACCATCAAATCCGTTTCCCACATTACGGGTGGCGGCTTCTATGAAAATATTCCCCGTAGTCTGCCCAAGGGCATGACGGCAAAAATCAAGGAAGCCGATGTCCCTGTGCTCCCCATTTTCTCCCTCATCGAGAAGAAGGGCGGCATTCCCCGCCGTGAAATGTTTAACACCTTTAATATGGGTGTCGGCATGACTGTGGTTGTCGCACAGGAGGAGGCCGAGCGGGCGATGGAGGCTCTGCGTGCCGCTGGCGAAAGCCCCGTGCGCTTGGGCGAAATTGTCGCTGGGGACGAGGGCGTCATTCTATGGTAAAAACGAAGATTGCGGTCTTGGTTTCGGGTGGCGGAACCAACCTGCAAGCACTCATCGACGCAGAGGAAAGCGGGCGGATTTCGGATGGAGAGATCGTGCTCGTTGTCTCCAGCAATGCAAAGGCCTATGCCCTGACACGGGCAGCGGATGCCGGCATTCCTGGGGTGGTTTGCAGCCGTAAGGAGCTGGGCACGCAGGAGGCCTTTGAAGAAAAGCTCCGTGCGGTTTTGGCGGAGTACGGCGTGGAGCTGATCGTGCTGGCGGGCTTTATGAGCATCCTCAGCGAAGACTTTACCACCCGTTGGCCCCGCCGGATTTTAAATGTACATCCTGCGCTCATTCCGTCCTTTTGCGGAAAGGGCTACTATGGGCTGAAGGTACATGAGGCCGCCTTGGCCTATGGCGTGAAGGTGACAGGCGCTACGGTTCACATGGTAAACGAAGTGCCCGACGGCGGCGAAATTTTGCTGCAAAAGGCGGTGGAGGTGCTGCCAGAGGATACTGCGGAGAGCTTACAAAAACGGGTGATGGAACAGGCAGAATGGAAGCTTCTGCCCCAAGCCACCCAAATGATTGCAAAAGAAATCAGGGAGGGAAAGAACCCATGAATGTTTATCAAACACTGGAGCTGAGAGAGCTGCTTTCTGAAAATATTTATCCCGGACGAGGCATCATTCTCGGCAAGAAGGACAACACCTCTGTGGCGGCCTATTTTATTATGGGGCGCAGTGAGAATAGCAGAAACCGTATTTTTGTCAAGGAGTCGGACGGTATTCGCACCGAGGCCTATGATCCTGCAAAGCTGGAGGACCCCAGCCTGATTATCTATCATCCCGTGAGAGAATGGGATCGCCAGCTCATTGTGACAAACGGCGATCAGACGGATACCATCTGGAACCACCTCAGAGGTTTAAGCTCCTTCGAGCAGGCGATGCAAACCCGTGAATTTGAGCCGGATGGACCCAACTGGACGCCCCGTATTTCCGGTTTGATTGACAGGGACGGAGATTATAAGCTCTCTATTTTGAAAAGTGCCGATGCAGATGGCACAGCCTGCGCTCGCTTCATTTATGATTATCCTGCATTGGATGGCGTGGGTCATTTCCTCCATACTTATATGTGCGATGGACACCCGATTCCCACCTTCCAAGGGGAGCCGAAGCGTGTTGCCATTCGTGGCAGCATTGACTCCTTTACCGATATGCTGTGGGAGAGCCTGAATGAGGCCAATAAGATTTCCCTCTATGTGCGCTTTACCAACCTGAAGACCAGAAAGATTGAAGAACGCATCATCAACAAACATAGCGGTGCGAGGAGTGTGGACCGATGAAAGAACTGGAACTGAAATATGGCTGTAACCCCAACCAAAAGCCCTCCTCCATCTATGTGAACGATGGCAGAGAGCTTCCCATTGAGGTTTTAAATGGTAAACCTGGTTATATTAACTTTATGGACGCTTTGAATTCTTGGCAGTTGGTCAAGGAGCTGAAGGAGGCAACAAGCTTGCCTGCGGCCGCATCCTTCAAGCACGTTTCTCCTGCCGGCGCCGCCGTGGGTCTGCCCCTCAGCGAGACCGATCGAAGCATTTATTTCGTAGAGTCCGATACGGAGCTGTCTCCCATTGCCTGTGCCTATATTCGTGCCCGTGGCGCAGACCGCCTTTGCTCCTACGGCGATTGGGCAGCACTCAGCGATACCTGTGACGCCGCCACCGCCGAATATTTAAAGGGCGAGGTCTCCGACGGCATCATTGCCCCCGACTATACCCCCGAAGCCTTGGAGATTTTGAAAACCAAGAAAAAGGGCGGCTATAACGTCGTGAAAATTGACCCCAATTATGTCCCCACTGTGCAGGAACACAAGGACGTGTTCGGCATCACCTTCGAGCAGGGACGCAACAACTATAAAATTGACGAGAGCCTGCTCAACCAGCTGGTCACCGAAAATAAGACTTTGCCCGACTATGCCAAGGTGGACATGATTGTTGCACTGATTACCCTGAAGTATACCCAGTCCAATTCCGTCTGCTATGTGAAAAACGGACAGGCCATCGGCA
Organism: uncultured Ruminiclostridium sp.; assembly: GCA_964420085.1. GTDB lineage: Bacteria > Bacillota > Clostridia > Oscillospirales > Oscillospiraceae > Evtepia. The sequence goes on along the minus strand of CAYQRI010000008.1, from coordinate 8,374 downwards.
TCGGTGCCGGACAGCAGAGCCGGATTCACTGCACCCGTCTGGCGGGCAGCAAGGCGGATAACTGGTATCTGCGTCAGCACCCGAAAACCCTCGCCCTCCAGTTTGTGGACGGCATTCGCCGCCCCGACCGTGATAACGCCATCGACGTTTATCTCTCTGATGAATACGAAGACGTGCTGCGTGAGGGTGAGTGGCAGACGAAATTTAAGGTGCGCCCCGAGCCATTGACCCTCGCAGAAAAGAAGGCGTTTTTGGCAACCCAGACAGAGGTCACCGTGGGCAGTGATGCCTTCTTCCCCTTCGGCGATAACGTAGAGCGTGCCAGAAAGTCCGGTGTTTGCTATATCGTCGAGCCGGGCGGCTCGATTCGGGACGATAACGTCATCGAAACGGCAAATCGCTACAACATGGTCATCGCCTTTACGGGGATGCGTCTTTTCCACCACTAATAATCGGAACGAATGGAGCAACAAACAATGAAAATTCTGGTAGTCGGTGGTGGCGGTCGAGAGCACGCCATCATCAAGAGCTTGAGAAAAAGCCCCCGTGTGACAGAGCTGTATGCCGCACCCGGCAACGGCGGCATTGCAGCAGATGCCATTTGTACCGGCATTGGCGCGAAGGATTTGGACGGAATCACCCGCTTTGCCAAGGAAAATGCCATTGATTTTGCCGTGGTGGCTCCCGATGATCCCCTGGTTTTGGGTGCGGTCGATGCGTTGGAGTCCGTTGGCATTCCCTGCTTTGGTCCCAATAAAAAGGCGGCAATTCTTGAGGGAAGCAAGGTATTCTCCAAGGATCTGATGCAGAAATACAACATCCCCACCGCAGGCTATGCCGTCTTTGATGATATGGAAAAGGCGCTTCGTTATCTGGAAACTGCCCCCATTCCCATCGTGGTGAAGGCGGACGGTCTTGCCTTGGGCAAGGGCGTGACGGTGGCAGAAACACGGGAGGAGGCCATCGAGGCTGTCCGTGCCTGCATGGAGGATAAAATCTTTGGCGAGAGCGGCAGTCATGTTGTCATGGAGGAATTCCTCACAGGTCCCGAGGTCTCCGTCCTCTCCTTTACCGACGGCAACGTCGTTGTCCCCATGATTTCCTCCATGGATCATAAGAGAATCGGTGACGGTGACACAGGCCCCAATACTGGTGGTATGGGTACGGTCGCCCCCAATCCCTATTATACCGAGGATGTGGCGGCATACTGTATGGAGGAAATTTTCCTGCCCACCATGCGTGCCATGAACGCAGAGGGACGCACCTTTAAGGGCTGCCTGTATTTTGGACTGATGCTCACCGAGAAGGGACCGAAGGTCATTGAATACAACTGCCGCTTCGGTGACCCCGAAACGCAGGTCGTTCTGCCCCTGCTGGAGAGCGATTTGCTCACCGTCATGGAAGCCACCGCCCGTGGCACCTTGGCAGAAACAGAGGTCAAATTCAGCGACGAGCACGCCTGCTGTGTGGTGCTTGCCTCCGCCGGATACCCCAAGAAGTATGAAACCGGCTTCCCCATTACCATTCCTGCCGATTTGGAAGCGGATGCCTATGTTGCCGGTGCTACGCTGAAGGATGGCGTGCTTTGCACCTCCGGCGGTCGTGTGATGGGTGTGACGGCCTTGGGCGCCACATTGGAAGAAGCCATTCAAAAGGCATATCAGGAAACCGCTCGTATTACCTTTGAGGGTGCCTATTGTCGGAAGGACATCGGCGCAAGGGCATTGCGGGCAAAGGAAGAAGGAAGATAAATCATGGTATATCGGGTATATGTAGAAAAGCGTCCTGGATTGACAGCAGAGGCGGATGCCCTTTTGCATGACATTCGCACCCTGCTGCGTATTGAGAGATTGGAAGCCCTGCGTCTATTTAACCGCTACGATGTGGAAAATATTACGCCGGAGCTGTTTGACTATAGCGTAAAAGCCATTTTGTCCGAGCCACAGCTCGACCTTGTGACCGACACTGTCCCTGAGGGCGGCATTGTCTTTGCGGTCGAGTATCTGCCGGGTCAGTTTGACCAGCGGGCAGATTCCGCCGCCCAGTGTGTGCAGATCCTTTCGCAGGGCGAACGTCCCTTGGTGCGCTCCGCCCGTGTCTATCAGCTCACAGGTGCGCTGACCGGAGAGGACATTGCCGCTATTAAGAAGTATCTCATCAACCCCGTGGAGGCGAGAGAGGCTTCCTTGGCTCCCTTTGAGACCCTCGCCATGGAGTATGAGATGCCCGAAACGGTCGCTGTACTGGACGGCTTCCGTGCGTTGGAGGAGGATGCCCTGCATCAGATGGTGTCTGACTATGGGCTTGCCATGGATGTGGACGATTTGCGGTTCTGCCGAGACTATTTCCGCACAGAGGACCGTGACCCCACCATGACCGAGCTGCGTGTCATTGATACCTATTGGTCCGACCACTGCCGCCACACCACCTTCCTCACCACCATTGATGAGGTGGAGTTTGCAAGCCCCATTTTGCAGCAGACCTATGAGGACTATTTGAACGTGCGGAAGCGTCTGAACCGCACCAAGCCCATTAACCTCATGGACATCGGCACCATTGTGGCAAAGCACCTGAAGAAGCAGGGGAAGATGCCCAAGCTGGATGAATCTGAGGAAATCAATGCCTGCACCGTGAAAATCAAGGTGGATACCGACGAGGGCAAGGAGGATTGGCTCCTGCTCTTCAAGAACGAAACCCACAACCACCCCACCGAAATTGAGCCGTTCGGCGGTGCTGCTACCTGCGTGGGCGGTGCCATCCGTGACCCGCTCTCTGGTCGTTCCTATGTCTATTCCGCCATGCGTGTGACGGGTGCGGCAGATCCTCTGACCCCCATTGAGGAAACGATGGAGGGTAAGCTGCCCCAGAGAACCATCGTCACCAAGGCGGCCGCCGGCTATAGCTCCTATGGCAACCAGATTGGTTTGGCTACCGGTCAGGTCGATGAGCTGTATCACCCCGGCTATGCCGCAAAACGCATGGAAATCGGTGCCGTGATTGCAGCCGCTCCCGCAGAAAATGTGCGCCGTGAGCGTCCCAACCCCGGCGATTTGGTCATTCTTTTGGGCGGTCGCACGGGTCGTGACGGCTGCGGCGGTGCAACCGGCTCCTCTAAGTCCCACACCATGGAGTCCTTGGAAACCTGTGGGGCAGAGGTGCAGAAGGGCAATGCCCCCGAGGAGCGTAAATTACAGCGTCTGTTCCGCAACGCAGAGGCCTCCCGTCTGATCAAACGCTGCAACGACTTCGGCGCAGGCGGCGTGTCCGTCGCCATCGGTGAGCTGGCAGAGGGTCTGGAAATTGACCTGAATCAGGTGCCTAAGAAATACGAGGGTCTGGACGGCACCGAGCTTGCCATCAGCGAATCGCAGGAGCGTATGGCAGTCGTTGTGGAAGCAAAGGACGCCGCACGCTTCATGGAGCTTGCCAGCTTGGAAAACTTGGAATCCACCATTGTGGCGACCGTCACAGATCAGGGTCGTCTGACTATGCAGTGGAATGGTAAAAATATTGTGGATATCGCCCGTTCCTTCTTGGATACCAACGGTGTGGAAAAGCATATTTCCGCGGTAGTCACCAAGCCCGACTCCATATTGAAGGAGCAGGTGCACAGCTTCCGTGGCGGCTATCTGGATTTGGCAGAGGATTTGAACGTCTGCTCCAAGCGTGGACTCTCCGAGCGGTTCGACTCGACCATCGGCAGCGGTACCGTACTGATGCCCTTCGGCGGAAAGCATCAGCTTACCCCTACACAGGCAATGGTCAATAAAATCTCCGTGGAGAAGAAGGACACCGATACCTGTTCTCTCATGGCTTGGGGCTATAACCCCTATATCACCGAAAAAAGCCCCTATCACGGTGCCTATTTGGCGGTCATTGAATCGGTCTCCAAGCTGGTTGCCACCGGTGCCAATTTGAAGGAAACGTACCTGAGCTTCCAAGAATATTTCGAGAAGCTCGGCAAGGAGCCGACACGCTGGGGTAAGCCCTTGGCAGCGCTGCTTGGTGCCTTCCGTGCACAGAAGGAGCTGGAAATTGCGGCCATCGGCGGCAAGGACTCCATGAGCGGCAGCTTTGAAGCCCTCGATGTGCCGCCCACCTTGGTCTCCTTTGCAGTCACCACCGATAAAATCGCCTCCGTTGTTTCCCCCGAATTTAAGGGCGCAAACCACCCCGTGGTGTGGCTCTGCCCCGAATACGGTCCCGATGGTCTGCCTGTGGCAGAGTCCCTTCAGTCCGTCTTCAAGACCGTGCAGAAGCTGATGAAGAAGGGGAAGGTGCTTTCCGCCTATACACCCACCTTCGGCGGCGTGGCAGAGGCTGTATTGAAAATGTCTCTGGGTAACGGCATCGGACTTCGTTTTGACGACGGCTGCACCATGGATGAGCTGTTTGGCTATGCCTACGGTTCCTTTGTCTTAGAGCTTTCCGAGACACAAACCGTTGGTCTGCCCTTGGGCACCACCACCGCAGACGGCGCACTCACTTGGCGTGAGGAGACCGTCACGGCGGAAGAGCTTCTCACTCGCTACGAGGGCAAGCTGGAGCCGATCTATACCTGTAACATCAAACAGGGTAAGGAGAGCATTCCCGCCTTCGAGACAACTGCCGATAGCTGGAAAAAGCCGCTCATCAAAACCGCAAAGCCCAAGGTGCTCATTCCCGTATTCCCCGGCACAAACTGCGAATATGATGCGGCAAAGGTGATGCGGACTGCCGGCGCAGAGCCTGAGATCGTCGTCATTCGCAACAGAACTGCCGCTGATATTGCAAGCTCTGCCCAAGAGGTCGCACAGAAGCTCGCAGAGAGCCAGATTGTCTTCCTGCCCGGCGGCTTCTCCGGCGGCGACGAGCCGGACGGCTCTGCCAAGTTTATCACCTCCTTTTTCCGCTCGGAGCAAATGAAGGAGCAGGTGCATGAGCTGCTGAAAAACAGAGATGGTTTGATGCTGGGTGTCTGCAACGGCTTCCAAGCCCTCATCAAGCTGGGTCTGGTGCCCTATGGCGAAATCATCGACACCGATGAGAATTGCCCAACCTTGACCTTCAATACCATCGGACGGCACCAGTCCCGTCTGGTGCATACCCGTGTGGCATCCAACCGTTCTCCTTGGCTCATGAATACCAAGCCGGGTGAGGTCTATACTGTGCCCATCTCCCACGGCGAGGGTCGCTTCCTTGCCTCTGACGAGTTGATCCGTAAGCTGGCGGAAAATGGACAGATTGCCACACAGTATGTGGATTTGAACGGAAACCCCACTGCCGATATCCACTTTAACCCCAATAACTCCGCCTTTGCCATCGAGGGCATCACCTCTCCCGACGGTCGTGTCTTTGGCAAGATGGGACACAGCGAGAGAACCGGAAGCGGTCTCTATCGCAACGTCCCCGGCGAATTTGATATGAAGCTGTTCCGCTCTGCGGTCGAATATTTTAAATAAGGAAGGAGGAGTCTTTATGGCTTTTTATTACTCTGAACCCTCCCACACCTTCAGTGAATATCTGTTGGTGCCCGGATTTACCTCTGAGGAATGTATTCCCGAAAATGTCTCCCTGAAAACCCCCTTGGTGAAGTATCGCAAAGGGGAGGAGGAATGCCCCATTAGCCTGAATATCCCCATGGTCTCTGCCATCATGCAGGCAGTTTCCAACGATACCCTTGCCGTTGCGCTGGCAAGAGAGGGCGGTATGTCCTTCATCTTCGGTTCTCAGTCCATCGAGAGTGAGGCGGCAATGGTGCGCCGTGTGAAGAGCAGCAAGGCAGGCTTTGTGGTGAGCGTGGCAAACCTGACACCGCAGAACACCTTGGGCGATGTTTTGGAGCTGAAGAAAAGGAAGGGCTTTTCTACCATCGCCATCACCGAAAATGCAGACCCCAATGGCAAGCTGTTGGGTCTGGTGACCAGCCGTGATTACCGTGTCACTCGTATGACCGATGACATTCTGGTTCGTGATTTCATGACACCTCGTGAAAAGCTGATTACGGCACCCGCTTCCACCACCCTCAAGGAAGCCAACGACATCATCTGGGACAACAAACTGAACACCCTGCCCATCGTGGACGAAAATGACCACCTGCTCTATTTCGTCTTCCGTAAGGACTATGCCGAGCATAAGGAGCATCCGCTTGCCTTGCAGGACAGCGACAAGCGCTATCTGGTGGGTGCCGGCATCAACTCCAAGGACTACAAGGAACGTGTCCCCGCTCTGGTCGAGGCGGGTGCCGACGTTTTGTGCATCGACTCCTCCGAGGGCTATTCTGTGTGGCAGAAAAAGACCATTGACTTCGTGCGTGAAACCTATGGTGAGACCGTGAAAATCGGTGCCGGTAACGTGGTTGACCGAGAGGGCTTCCGCTATCTGGCAGAGTCCGGCGCTGACTTTGTAAAGGTCGGCATCGGCGGCGGCTCCATCTGCATCACCCGTGAGACAAAGGGCATCGGCCGTGGTCAGGCAACGGCATTGATCGAGGTCGCCGCTGCTCGTGATGAATACTTCAAGGAGACCGGCGTTTATGTGCCGATCTGCTCCGACGGCGGTATCGTCTTTGACTTCCACATGACCATGGCGCTGGCAATGGGTGCCGATTTCATGATGCTGGGTCGTTATTTCGCACGCTTCGATGAATCGCCCACCAACAAGCTGATGATTAACGGCGCCTATGTGAAGGAATATTGGGGCGAAGGCTCCAACCGTGCCCGCAACTGGCAGCGCTATGACTTGGGCGGAAAGAGCGACCTTGCCTTTGAGGAAGGCGTCGATTCCTACGTCGCCTATGCAGGTACCTTGCACGACAACGTGGAAAAGAGCCTGTATAAGGTCAAGTCTACGATGTGTAACTGTGGTGTCATCAACATTCCCGACCTGCAGAAAAATGCAAAGCTGACCTTGGTTTCTGCAACCAGTATTGTAGAGGGCGGCTACCATGACGTCACGCTGCGTTCCACTGGCAGCAGCAACAATTAAGGAGCGCCTCTGCATATGGAGAGGACTTCCAAAAACCGCTTGCTCAATGTTCTTTTGCGTATGCTGAAGCTGTAACAGAAAAAGGCAGCTACAGTGCCGGCGTGTCCGTCTGTAGCTGCTTTTTCAAGTGAAATAAAAACTTTTAAAGGAGTGGCGTTTATGAAAAGTGATATCGAAATTGCACAGGCCTGCCAATTAAAGCACATCCGTGAGATCGCAAAGGAAGTGGGCGTAGACGAAAACTATCTGGAGCAATACGGCAACAATAAGGCAAAAATCGACTACAGAATGTTCGACGAGGTCAAGCGTCCGAATGGCAAGCTCATTTTGGTGACCGCAATCACTCCCACCCCCGCCGGTGAGGGTAAGACCACCACGACCGTCGGCTTGGCAGATGGTCTGAGAAAAATCGGAAAGAAGTCTGTGGTTGCTCTGCGTGAGCCTTCCTTGGGTCCTGTTTTTGGTCTAAAGGGCGGCGCCGCCGGCGGTGGCTATGCACAGGTCGTGCCGATGGAAGATATCAACCTCCACTTCACGGGTGACTTCCATGCCATTGGGGCAGCAAACAATTTGCTCGCCGCTATGCTGGATAACCATATTCAGCAGGGCAATGCCTTGGGCATCGATGTGAAAAAAATCACTTGGAAGCGCTGTGTCGATATGAATGACCGCCAGCTCCGCAATATTGTAGACGGCTTGGGCGGTCGGATGCAGGGTGTGCCCCGTGAGGATGGCTTTGATATCACCGTTGCGTCTGAGGTCATGGCAGTTTTGTGTCTTGCCACCTCCATTTCTGACCTGAAGGAACGCATCAGCCGCATTGTGGTGGGCTACACCTATGACAATGCGCCTGTCACCGCCGGTGATTTGAAGGCAGCAGGTGCGATGACCGCTCTGCTCAAGGATGCCCTCAAGCCCAATTTGGTGCAGACCCTGGAGGGTACGCCCGCCTTCATCCACGGCGGACCCTTCGCCAATATCGCCCACGGCTGTAACTCCATCATGGCAACCAAGGCAGCGATGCTTTTGGGTGACTATGCCGTGACAGAGGCTGGCTTCGGTGCTGATCTGGGTGCAGAAAAGTTCTTGGATATCAAGTGCCGCATGGCAGGTCTCACGCCCAACGCTGTGGTTGTGGTTGCGACGGTTCGTGCCCTGAAGCACCACGGCGGTGTTTTGAAGGCAGATTTGGGTACGGAGAATTTGGAAGCACTGGAAAAGGGTCTGCCGAACCTCCTGCGTCATGTCGAGAATATCACAAAGGTCTATCATCTGCCCTGCGTGGTTGCCATCAACCGCTTCCCGCTCGATACCGAGGCAGAGCTTGCCCTGATTGAGAGCAAGTGTAAGGAGCTGGGTGTCAATGTCGCTTTGTCTGAGGTCTGGGGCAAGGGCGGCGCAGGCGGCG
>CAYQRI010000007.1:0-41762 GCA_964420085.1 uncultured Ruminiclostridium sp. | reverse complement strand
TGAACGACACCATGCAAAAGCTCTACGAAAAGCACGTTCCGCAGGCCACCCGTGAATACATTGAGGACCGGCTCACCAGAGAGGCCGCCGCTAAGGAGAAACCCAAGCGTCCGGTGCGCCCTGCTGCTCACCGGGCAGACGTGCCGCAGGCGTAACGCAGTGTCCGGGGCTGTGTTGCCCCTGTGTCGGCTTTTGCGGGGCGGGGTGGCATCCGTGTAGCCCTGCCCCCGGTGAAAGCCCCGTGTTGCCCCCGTGTGCCGAGGTGTGGAAAAGCTGCCCCGAATGCCGAGAAAGCCTCCGAAAAGGGGGCGTTCTGGTTGGGTCGAAAGTGGTGCAGGTTAAAGGGTTTATGCTGCTTTGGCAGCCTAAACCCGATAAACACCCACCGGCAAAGCCGTTGGGGGAACGGACGATGACATAACTTTTCGTCCCAAGCCTCAAATTGTTATACTGCTTCTGGAGAAAACCACGGCGCAGAGGGCAAAACGGCGGTTTTTTCTGCATACCGGGGCAACACCCACAGAGAAAGGAGGCCACAGGATGGCAAACGAACCCGAAAAAATCCGCACCGGCTTCTACATCGAAAAAGAGGTGCTGGAGCGCTGCGATGCCCTGCTCACCGCCGCCAACGTGAAATCTCGCAACGAATTTGTCACCGAAGCACTGCGGTTTTACTGCGGGTATCTCACATCCCAGCAGAGCGAAAACTATCTGCTGCAAAGTCTGTCCTCGGTGCTCATCAGCACCATCCGCGATACCGAGAACCGTCTGGCACGAATGGATTTCAAAATTGCCACCGAGCTGAGTAAGCTCTCTCATGTGGTGGCGCACACCCATGCGGTTGACGAGCAGGCGCTGCAAAGCCTGCACCTAAAGTGCGTGGATGAGGTCAAGCGCATCAACGGTGCGGTGGATTTTGAGGATGCATATAAATACCAAAAGCGGCGAACCTAAAAAGTGAGATGATTTTTGTTCAGTCTTGGTATGGACTGCAAGCGCAAAATTGTTTATTTATGTGTTGCGGCAACCTTTTTGCCGGGAAAGGATATGATAACAATGGAGAAAAGTGAAATCTTTGAAAACGCCATCCGAGAGCTAACGGAGGAAGCTACAGCGAAGCGCAAGGAAAACATGGACGAGAGCGAGCAGCAGCTCTATGCAGAGGTGCGAGCACTTAGCTCGCAGGCGCAGACGATTGTGCGTTCGCTGCCGGAGGATCAGCAGAAAATCCTCACAGACTACTTTGTGAAAACCAACCTCATCGCCGACCACGACTGCCAGCACCTCTATGTGCAGGGTGCAAAGGACTGCGTGGAGCTGCTGAAAAAGCTCGGTGCGCTGTAAGGGAAATGTGTGCGGACGGCCTCTGCGAGAGCGGAGGTCGTTTTTACATATTGGTGATGAATTTTGTCGGGAGAGGTGGTATAATTAAAATAAAAAGCGAGGAACAAGGGTGATGTATGATTTAACGGGATTATTGACAACAGTGGCTGCTTGCTCTGCAACTGTTGTGGCAATTATAGGTGGCTTTATAGCAAGCAAGTTAATTTCTATCGGTACTGAGAGAACAGAGATTATAAATAAGTTGTCCGAAATTGATAAAGAAATTTCTTTTAGAAAAAACGAAGCAGATGACCTGCAATCTGATATTGACGAAGATGATTCGCAAGATTTTATAGTAGAGCATATTGATGATATTATTGAAGAAAATGGACTTGATGCTGTTTATAAATTTGAAGATCAGCCCCCAATAGACAAAGATGCATTAAGGCCATATTGGGAAATTGCTCAAACGGTTTACAAAAGAACCAGAGAATTTTTTGATAAGCAGGACGATATGGCTGAATGTCAAATGAATAAAGATGATATTCCTGTGCTGCTTGCGAAGCAAATGGGAACTGATTTTGAATATGATATTTGCAAAGAAATATTGGACAATAATAGTAAGAAAAACAATATTTTGGGAGCATTGTCAATCTCTGCACTTTCGGCTCCACGGCTTCCGGGGATGTGGTATCATAAAGCAAAGGAAAAAGTATCTGACAATAAGTCTGCAATAAAGTGGTTGGAAATCCAACAACAAAATTTGAATGTAAAAAAGGCAGCCCTGCAAAAACCGGTAGGTATGATGGGCGGAATTATCATATTTATCCTATTTGCAATTGCGAACATTATACTACCGTTGGTGCTTACCCCGTTTTGCACAAATGACCATCGTGTTTTTTGTCTTGTGAAATTTGGAGTTATTTCTTTATTTGCTATTGGATTGTGTATGGTTGTTGGATATCTAATCTATCTATTAAAAAGGGAACCCAAATAAGATGTTTTTCACAGGAGCGATCACGAAAACCGTGGTCGCTCTTTTCTTATCCCCAAACCCAAGAAAGGAGGCCGCCATGCCGAAAATCATATTCACCTCTCAGTATATGTGGGATGCCCCGCCAGCCCAGCTCCAAAACTATGTGAAGTACATCGGTACCCGTGACGGTGTTGAAAAAATAGACGAGAGCAAGCTGGCGCTCCCCGCCACCGCAAACCAACAGCAGCTCATCGCCCAGCTGCTCCGTGACATCCCCGCCGCCAAAACCATGCTGGAATATGCAGACTACCGCCAGCACCCCACCATCGGAAACGCCACAGAGTTTATATCTCTCGCCTTGGAGCAGAACCTCAACCTCATCAGCAAGCGGGAAAACTATGTGGACTATATCGCAGGCCGCCCTCGTGTGGAGCGCATCGGCGAGCATGGACTGTTCACCGATGCAGGCGTTCCGGTGGTGCTTGCGCAGGTGCAGGAGGATGTGTGTCAGCACAAAGGTGCTGTGTGGACTCATGTGGTTAGCCTGCGCCGGGAGGATGCCGCACGGTTAGGATACGACAGCGGCAAGCAATGGCAGGACTTGCTGCGCAGCAAGAAAGCCATGCTCTGCAAACACATGAAAATCGACAGCGAGAACCTCCGCTGGTACGCCGCCTTTCACAACGAGTCGCACCACCCCCATGTGCATCTCATGGTCTACTCCACCAAGGACAATGACGGTTTTCTCACCGAGCCTGCCATCGAAGCCATGCGCTCCGAGCTTGCCCACGATATCTTCCGTCAAGATTTTGCGCATATTTATGAGCAGCAGAACACCGCCAGAGCAGACCTCAAGCAAGGCGCAGCCGATGTGCTGGCCGAGCTGCTCGCCCAGCTGCCGCAGGGTGCTTGTGTGAACAAATCCATCGAAGCAGATCTGCTGCTGTTATCCCAGCGGCTGCAAAACACAGGCGGTAAAAAGGTGTATGGGTATCTCAAAGCGGATGTGAAAGCCATCATTGACCGCATCGTGGATGAGCTGGCCAAGGACGAGCGCATCGACAGACTGTACCGGGCATGGGGAAATTGGCAGAATGAAATCCTGAAAACCTACTCTGCGACACCGCCTCCCTTGCCGCCATTGTCCCAGCAAAAACAATTTAAGAGCATTAAAAACATGGTGATTACCGAAGCAATGCGCTTGGGTGGTCACCATGTTTCACTAAGGGAAGATGAAAGGGCTGCGGCGACTGTCCCGGCAGAGCAGAAGCGACCGGATGCAACGACACCTGGTCATCCTCCTACACGATTGGCCGTAACCCGACTGCTCCGGCAGTTGGAGAACCTGTTCCGAGAGGATTACCGCAGAAGCGCCGGTGTCGATCACATCGACCGCAAGCGTAGGCGCAAGCTGCAAGAAAAGAAGCAGGCGCAGGGTCACAAGCGTGATGACCATGCGCCGCAAATGAATTTATGATGGGAGGTTTTATCATGTCAAGCTATCAGCATTTTACAGACGAGCAAAAGGAGCGAGCCAACTCGGTAGATTTGGTGGACTTCCTCCAGCGTCAGGGCGAGAAGCTGCTCTCCTCCGGCAGAGAAAAGCGGTTGGCCAGCGACCATAGTATCACCGTGCATGGTAACCGCTGGTACGACCATGCCACCGAACAGGGCAGCTATGCCATTGATTTAGTAAAACGGCTCTACAATCTGTCCTTCCCCGATGCCGTCAGCCTGCTGCTGGGCGGCGAACAGGGGCAGCCCTACCGCCAGCACAGCAAGAGCGAACCAGAGCCACGCAAACCCTTTGTGCTGCCGCAGACGCACACCGATATGCGCCGGGTATTTGCCTATCTCATCAAGCAGCGGTGCATCAGCCGGGAGGTGCTATCCGAATTTGGCAGAGAAAAGCTGGTGTTCGAGGACAGCGAGCACCATAACGCTGTGTTTGTGGGTATAGATGAAAACGGTGTGGCTCGCCATGCCCACAAGAAAAGCACCGCAACTGGCAGTAGCTTTCGCATCAATGTGGAGGGCAGCGATCCCGCCTACAGCTTTCACTACCTCTCGAAGAATACCAAACCACACCGACTGTTTGTGTTCGAGGCTCCCATTGATATGCTGTCCTACATCAGCCTGCACCAGCAGAACTGGCAACAAAACAGCTATGTGGCGCTTAACGGTGTGTCGGAAAAACCAGTGCTGAAGCTATTGGAGCTGTATCCCCAGATCGACCATGTGGTGCTGTGCCTCGACAATGACGAGGCGGGTCTGAATGCCGCCAGCCGCATCCACCGTACATTCCAGCAGCGGGAATTTGAGAATGTGGAGTATGATATTTCAGCACATAAGGACTGGAACGAGGATTTGAAAGCGGTGAGGTTGCAGGAGCAGAGCGAGTCTACAATGAAAATGGCATGAAAAAGCAGAGTTCTCATTTCCGGCAACTCTGCTTTTTCAATCATTCTTTCCATGCAATAATGAAATCCGATTGTTGTTCACTCCAAGATTTATCCCAATCACGGAAGTGCCAATGACCTTCACCCACTGCACCTATTGCAGCTGCCTCAGTGCGGACGTGCTGCAAAAAATCAATCAGTGCATTCAACTCCTTCATGTCACAAGTCAAACAGGTTTGCTCCAATTCCAGTGGAGAGCTATCCTCACTATTTCGCTCATATCCGTATGCCAGCATATCATTCAACCTCACTTTTTGTTTTATGGTATCACAAAAACCACCCGAAAGAAAGGAGTCCCTCCATGCCCTCACAAGTTTATATCCTAATCGCCGTGGTCGCCGTGATGTTCTCCGTCATCGGCGGCCTTTCTCTTTTGGCGCACTACTACACGCTGGGCGGCATCAAGGCCAAGACCGTAGGTGACGGCCAGCACGGTACCGCCCGCTTTGCCACAGAGAGCGAAATCAAAAAGACATACGCCCATGTACCTTTTGAACCGGACAGGTGGCGGCAGGGCAAGAATCTGCCCAAGCTGCAAGGGCTTGTGGTGGGCTGCAAACAGACTGCTGGCTCCACCACGGCACTGGTGGATGACGGCGACATCCACTGCCTCATGATCGGCGCTGCCGGAGTCGGCAAGACCGCCAACTTCCTGTATCCCAACATTGAATACGCCTGCGCCAGCGGCATGAGCTGGCTCTGCACTGACACCAAGGGCGACCTGTTCCGCAACTATGCAGGCATCGCCCAAGAACACTATGGCTACAAGATTTCCGTGCTGGATTTGCGCAACCCCACCCGGTCGGACGGCGACAACATCCTCCAGCTGGTCAACCGCTATATGGATGCCTACATGGAGAACCCCGACAACCTCGCACTCAAGGCCAAGGCCGAGAAGTACGCCAAAATCACCGCCAAGACCATCATCTCCAGCGGCGGCGAGGACTCGGCCAGCTATGGACAAAATACGTTCTTCTACGATGCCGCCGAGGGGTTACTTACCTCTGTGATTTTGCTGATTGCAGAATATTGCCCACCGGAGAAGCGGCACATCATTTCCGTGTTTAAGATGATACAAGACTTGCTGGCTCCCTCGCCGGTGAAGAACAAAAGTCAGTTCCAACTGCTCATGGACAAGCTGCCCTCGGAGCATAAGGCGAAATGGTTTGCCGGGGCAGCGCTCAACACCGCCGACCAAGCGATGGCCTCGGTGCTCTCCACCGCCATGTCCCGGCTTAACGCATTTTTGGATTCGGAGATGGAGCAGATTTTGTGCTTCGACAGCTCGCTGGACACCGAAACCTTCTGCAAGGAGAAGTGCGCCATCTTCATCGTGCTGCCAGAGGAAGATAACACCAAATACTTCATGGTGTCTCTGTTCCTGCAGCAGCTCTACCGTGAGATGCTCACTGTGGCAGATGAATATGGCGGCAAGCTCCCGAACCGGGTGATGATTTTCGCGGACGAGATCGGTACCATCCCCAAAATCCAGTCGATGGAGATGATGTTCTCGGCAGGCCGCTCCCGCCGCATCAGCATGGTACCGATTATCCAGTCCTTCGCCCAGCTGGAGAAAAACTACGGCAAGGAGGGCAGCGCCATCATCATCGACAACTGCCAAGACATTCTGTTCGGCGGCTTTGCGCCAAATTCCGAGAGCGCCGACATTCTCTCCAGGGCGCTGGGCAACAAGACGGTCATGTCCGGCTCCATCAGCAGGGGAAAAAACGATCCCAGCCAGAGCCTGCAAATGATCCAGCGTCCACTGATGACACCGGATGAGCTGAAAACGCTCCCCAAGGGTAGCTTCATCCTTGCCAAGACCGGCTGCTGCCCCATGCGCACCAAGCTTCCCCTGTTTCTCAAGTGGGGTATCCGTTTTGAGCAGCTCTATGTGGTGGAGGAACGTGCGGCTCGCAAGGTTGCCTACGCCGACCGCTTTGAGCTGGAGCAGGAGATCATGAACCGCCGCTGTGCCTATGACGAGGATGATTATGCGGAATCTCCCTATCCACCCGACAGTGACCGCAGCGGCGGTCTTGGACAAACCACTGTGCAGGAGCATGAGCCGCCAGAGCCACCAGCCATGCCTCTGCGCACCGATTAGGGGGTGGTGTGCTTGAGCTATATGCAATCCCTCTACGCGCAGGATGTACCCCACCGAGCAATCGCTGTCTACCGCTACCTCAAAGACCGGGCGAGCAAGGACGGTACCTGTTATCCCTCTATCGGTACCATTGCCAAGGACTTAAACCTCTCCCGCCGCACGGTGCAGCGCGCCATCGCCGACCTTGAGCAGACCGGCCATCTGGTCAAGGAGCAGCGTTGGCGGGAAAACGGCGGCAGGAGCAGCCTACTGTTTACGGTGAAATAAAAACACATACCCTGCCGCCAAGGGGGTATTGCGCCCTCTCGGTGGCATAAGGTATGTGTCATCATGGCCTATGCAGTGAACCTCTCACTCTAAGAATCTCTTTAAATACAGAGAAAGAACAAATGGCAGCAGACACAAAAACGACCATCCTCCGAAAAAAAGATAGCCGTTTCTACTTCGATTCAACCAGCGCCTTGGCTGTTGCAACAACGACTGAGAATTCACGCTCATCACACAGGGCGAGTAGCCGGAGCAACTGTTCTTTTTCGTTCTCTGTTTTTGCATTCGCAGGGTAAAAAATCTGTTCCGGTGAAATAGCCAATGTATGTATGAGCTTACACAGCACTTCGAAGCTGGGCTGTTTGCGCTCGTTCTCCAGCGCCATGACATACCGGCCTGTGATGCCAATGCGCTCAGCAAGGCCATCCTGTGTTAAGTTCGCCGCTTGCCTGGCCAATTTGATTGTCTGGCCGAGATCGTTTAAAATATTCTCCACTTACCGTTCACCTCCAATGCCATTTTACAGTACGGGTGTTTGATGTGGAACGCTCTGTGATTTCTTGTTTTATACGAATAGAACAAACTGTTTGCTTGAATTGTTTGTCGGATTATAATATAATAAAAACAGTTCAATCATTCGTTTATCCGTATTATTGCCAAGAGGTGAACAGTGTGAAGTATATTTCGGTGAGAGAGGCTGCCGCGCAATGGGATGTATCTGAACGCAGAATACAGAAACTTTGTGAAGATGGCCGCATTCCTAATGTCCAGCGCTTTGGTCGCTCATGGATGATCCCGTTAGACGTTAAAAAACCCGAAGATATGCGAAAGCAAAGATATAGGAAAAAAGGTGACGATATTGAAACCGAATAAAATAGCCACCGTGCCTGTTCGGACAAGCGGCTTGCTTAGTCTGATATTTAAGGCAGTTAGTCCAAAGCAGTTTTTGGAGAAAAATGAGGTTCACCTACGTGTCCCGACATTCAGCGAATACATATCCGAATTGTGCAAACAGCGAGGTGAAGCACCGGAGAGGATTATCAAACGCACCACGCTGGAGCGTAGCTTTGGTCATCAGCTTTTTACAGGCAGACGTAATCCCTCCAGAGATACCGTAATTATGCTCGCCTTTGGTTTTGAAGCGGATCTTGATGTCGCGCAGGAGCTTTTGAAAATTGCAGGATTTAGTGCGCTGTATCCGCGTGGGAAGCGGGATGCCATGCTAATTTATTGTCTGCACCACAACATGAGCGTTGACGAGGCCCAAATTATGCTGCACGATTTGAATTTACCCATATTAGGAGGGATACGCCAATGTCAGACATAAGAAATGCCATCCGCGACTTTTTGAGCGGCTTTGACGACAGCCGCTATCCAGCCGATTTTCTGTCCGACTTTACGATACTGGAATGTCTGGCAAGCCATAACGGAATGGAAACGTTCCTCGTTCAGAAAAAGGATGCCGATGAGCAATACATTGTGAAGTGCTTTGATAAACAAATCTATACCTTCGACGTTTCAGAAAGTAAAATCTTGAAGGGCATCAACCACAACGCCCTGCCCAAATTTTTCGCCGAATATGAAAACGAAAAGACCCTCTGCGTCGCAAGGGAGTACATCAGAGGCCTTCCTCTGGACAAGTATGCGGAGCAAAGGCAGCTGGACACAAACGAGGTCATCCGCATCGGCACGGAGCTGTGCGACATTCTGACTTACCTACATACGCGGGAGCAGCCGGTCATCCACCGAGACATCAAACCGCAGAATGTGGTAATTGCCGAGGATGGCAAGGTATGGCTGATTGATTTTGACATTGCGCGTGTTTATGATGCCGATGCCAGCACAGATACACAGTTTTTTGGCACAAAGGAGTATGCCCCACCTGAACAGTACGGCTTTACGCAGACCGATGCCCGCACCGATATTTATTCCTTGGGTGTTTTGCTGCGGTGGCTGCTGACCGGCAGCGAAAAGGAAAACCAAAATATTCGATTGTATCAGCCGCTTGCAAAAGTCATCCGCAAATGTACTGCGTTTTCCCCGAAGGAGCGTTTCGCAAACGCGGCGGCGGTAAAGCGTGGGCTGCTCGCCGCCAACCCCAAAACACAGGTCATTCGCAAAACGCTGATTGCCGTCTGTTCGCTGGTCATACTTTCACTGTGCATCTTTGGCGGCGTGAAGTGGTATGAATATGCGACCTTCAATCCCTTTGCGGAGGGCAGCATCCCGGCTGTCTTGACCAACGAGGAACGGGTTGCCGATGCGGTTTCCTATTTAAACGACAAATACCAAACCAACCTGTTTGACGACACAAACAGCTACGCAGACATAGGCTTTCTTAAGATGGTTCTCACCGATGTTTACGACTATGACAAGGAGTATGTATATGCGCTGCCTACAGCGGATGGGCCGCCGCAAGAAAGTGAAAACAACTTCTTCCCGTGGGGGATTGGTGATGAGCAATATGTGCCGCGTGACATCATGGCATATATGGCAGTCAAAATCTACTGGAAAGAAAAAGTGTCCGATTACAGCACCCTGAAAGATGATAACGGGGTTTATCCTGGCGTTCGGGTTGCCATTGCCTTTTGCGAGGAAACGGGCATCCTCACAGGCATCGGGCGACCCGAAGATATTACAAAGGGCGAAGCGGCGATTGCTCTTGCAAATGCCGACAGAATTTTTGAGGCGACAAAAGCAGATTAATAAGGCGAAAAGGTGGGCAGCCAGCCCACCTTTTTTATTCTGTATTTTGATAGACTTTGATTAGGCAATGGCAAATTACCATTGTTATCAAAGTAAAAGGAAGCCATAAGAAAATACGGAGGTGTGAAAATGAGAAAGCGCGTACATACCATGCTTGCCCTGATCCTTGCTCTAACTTTAAGTTTTACCTTGCTGGTACCGGCTTATGCCGCCTCTCCCGCAGACGTGGAATCCAAAGCTGCCGCGCTCAAGCAGCTTGGCCTCTTCCAAGGCGTTTCTGAAACCGACTTTGCGCTGAATAGAGCGCCCACCCGCGTGGAGGCGATGGTGATGCTGATTCGCATACTTGGCAAAGGAGCCGAAGCATCTAACCTCGGCGGCAAGCATCCCTTTACCGATGTCCCCACATGGGCGGACAAATACATCGGCTACGCCTATGAACAGGGGCTGACCAAGGGAACCTCCGCCACCACCTTCGGCGAGGGAGCCGCAAATGCAAATATGTACCTGACCTTTATGCTCCGCGCTTTGGGCTACGATGACACGATTGGAGACTTTACTTATAATGCCCCGGAGTTGCTGGCAAGGGTGGTAGGGATTCTGCCGGACAGTGTGGACACCGCAAACTTTCTGCGCGCCGACGTTGTGCTGGTTTCGTGGGCCGCGCTGGAGGCCAATGTAAAGGGCGGTAGCCAGAGCTTGGCCGAAAAGCTGATTTCGGAAAAGGCGTTCACGGTGGATACTTACGCCAAAGCCGTCCAGACAGTAAATGAGCAGAAGCCGGTAGCCGTCACGGTAGCCTCCTTGGATGCGCTGAAAGCAGCGTTGGCCGATCAGACCGTCAAAGCCATCTCTGTCCAATCGCCCGGAACGCCGATCATCGTCATCGGCCAGCTTATCATCCCCAAGGGCGTTACCGTGACGGTGGAACGTGGAAATGATTTTTTCATTGAGGGAACGCTGACCAACGAGGGTACGCTCAACATCATGGGAGCCGATACAATCAAGCCCGACTTTATCAACTACTCCGTCCTTTCCATCCAAAAAGGCGGAAAGCTCATCAATCGCGGTCAGGTCAATCTGCTGGCGGCCACGATGAAAGACACCGAGGATCACGGTCCTGTGGGCGGTCAGTTGCGCATTTTCGACGGCGGACTTGAAAATAGCGGCTCCGTCTTTCTGGAAGCTGGAGCCGTCAATACCCACGGCGGGATGGCGGCTGTCATTGAGGGCAGCTTCAGCAATGCAGGGCTTGTACTTGTTGATGGATTCCAAATTGACATTCTGGGAACCTTTAGTAACAGCAAAGGTGCGGTAGTCATCAACAACAGTCATATTTCCACAGAAAAAGGCGGCAGCTTTACAAATGAGGGCATCCTTTCCGGGAACGCCGTTGTGAAATGAGAATTTACTTGCAAGGCAGCCTCGCTTGTCAAAATGAAATAGCGGTGGGAACACGCACGATAAAATAGCCTGTGTATTTCCACCCTCATACGACAGCGCGGGCAATATTGGCATATTGATCCGCGCTGTCGTGTTTTTCAGGCTGCTTGGACGCGGGAGGTTTTATGAAGCGAATTTTATCGGTGTTTTCCTTGTTGTGCGGAGTGGGCGTGATTACATATTTGATTTATCTCATGGCACTTGGGGTGTTTTGGGGAACATTCTTGACCACGAATGTTGTGTTTCTCACCGCAGGTGCCACGCTTTTAGCGCTCGGCCTCTGGGGGAGCTTTGCCTCAGCCACGAGAAAACGCGGCTCCACTGACAAGCAACAGTTCAAGCCCCAAAAACATTATAAAAAGGCGGCCATTATTGTAGGCGCTTTATCTGCCGGAGTGGTTTTCTATGTCGTGTTGCCTGTGGCACTCCAAATGAATCAAACCGGCAACATAGATGCCGCGTTGCGCCCGATGATGAAAGAGGACTATACGCAAACCGGCGTATCTCTGCCCGACAATGCCAAATATATTCTCTATAACATCAATAAGCAGACCTTTGAAACGGACAGTGGAACCCTTCTGAAAGGCATCAGTGAAAACACAAAGCAGATCAATGTTGTTGTGACCTATCAAATTACCACTGCTTCCATTGGCGTATGGAAAACAGAGGGCGGGGCTGTGATTTCCTCCGCTTATGCGGAAACCATGACGCTCTGCGTGGTTCGACTTTCCGATTGGTCCCTGATTGAAGAAAAAACTTTTGTCGCAGTACAAAGCGAAAACAACTTGGGCAAAGCCGATAAAAAATACACCTACCAAGTCAGGTTATACGACACGGAGGTGGTAGGCTATCTGAATGGACTGTTTGGAAAATAAAATGATGGAAAGGAGCGCCGCCTATGGCTACACCGAATCAAAACCTGAAAGCGGTGGTGGAGCATTTTGGGCTGACCAACATTGAACTTGCGCGGGCGCTGGATTTTGAGCCGTCCCTTGTCAGCCGCTACCTGTCCGGCCACCGGGAGCTGCGCGCATCCAGCGCACAGATGGATGCAATCGCGGATTTTATTCTCACGAAAAGCGAACGACTTGCCGATATTGAATGGCTCAAGGAACAATTTGAAGCCGCTGGGCTGCCAACCGAGCTTACCACCGTTTACCGTTTCAAGCAAAATCTCGTCATGTGGCTGGCCACCGATGGAAAAACCCTGCGTAAGAATTTGGGCGCGACGCTGCCCGGTGACATGGGCGGCAAGCAAACCGAATCGCCGAAGGAATCGACGACCCCGAAGCGGCCCCAGAGTGCCGTACACGTTGGAACGCTGTCTCTTGTGCTCTCCCTGCGCTCAGCTTTGTTAAAATTACCGTGCGGCGCGGTCGTGGATGTCTTTCTCTCCAACGATCAACTCACCACCACGGTGAATGAGGACTTTGCCGCACTTCTTCTGGAGATGGCCGAGCAAAACGATCTGCGCTTTCGTATGGTGGTCTGCGTCTCCGGCAACACCCGGTTTATGTCGAGGCTGCTGAACACCTACATGGGCGCTCTGGTTTCCGGCCATGTGCAGCTCTCGGTGGTACACGGCATGACGCAGACCGTCACCAATCAACTGCACATCCTCCTTCCCAGCGAGTGCGCGGTGCTGGTGACGGAAACCACTGGCACCGCTGCCCCCTCCATCGCCGCCTTTGTGGCTGAACCGCGCTTTGCAGCGGAAACCAAACGCAGCTTTGACACGACAGCCCGTTACGCACAGCCCATTTTGAATATCTACGGCGACGATTATTCTCGAAATATCCTTGAAACCCTCTACATGGAGTTCTGTACCCCCGGCGCACTGGACGTGATTAAGGATAGCCTCAACCCCATGTATATGACACCGGAGGGTTATGACCGTTTTCTCCAAACGCGCGGACATAGCGATGAGGAATATGCATGGCGCAGCGCGGAATACCTCCGCTTCAAAAGCGGCCTGGATCACACGCTGTCGGGCGGCTCGGTGTTCCGGGAAATTCTCTCCCTCTCCCGCCTGCGCGACATTGCGGAAACGGGGACTTGTCGGATGGCGGGACTGTACTTTATGCAGAGTGGATATATCCATCTCAATGCGGAGGGCTGCATGGACATTCTCAACGGCTATATCCGTTACCTCGAAAGAACGCCAAATTTTCATTTGCTTATCGTGGACGATTTTGGGGAGCTGCATGAGAATAATTGCTGGCAGTTAAAGCAGAACCACCATCTCGCCGTCAACTGTTGGAGCGGTACGGAGCCGGTGATGATCCACTCCGACCAGCTCATGCTCCTGCGGGAGTTTCAGGAGCATTTTGACAAGCTGTGGGAACAAGGGCAAAAAAGTATCGGTAGCCGCGCTGGGGTCATCGCCATCTTGCAGGATGTGGCGGCACGGCTGAAAAGTAACCAATCATACTGATTAGAAAGGATGAAACTCGCATGAATAAACTACTGAACTTTTTGTCTGTCGTATTCGGGTGGCTCATTTGGAGATGGACGGGCAACATCGTAATCGGCGCGGTGGTCGCCGTTGTCCTCTGGCCATTTATCGGCTTTTTATTTGAGCTTTTGTTCACCCTTGTCATCGCGCTCGTCAAGGAGTTTTTGATGCTGTTCGTTCCGGCGCAGACGGTATCATTAGTACAGGCACGCTCTGTGGGTACGGACGGCAAGGGACTGCGGATTTTTCTCGCTACAAAAAATTTTTCTAAAGAGGCGCATCTGCCGCCTGCCGATATTGAGGCGTGGATTGATGCCGCAAGGCGTGTTTTAGGAGAAAACGAAAACTTCAAATTTTTAGATGCGTATGTCACTGAAAATGGCCTTCCAATCGAAATTTATACCGCAGTCTATCGAAACAACCTGTATTTTACAAAGCAGATTCGCACTTGGCGCGCCGCCACGGACATCGCTCTTTTTAAGCCGCAGGACGACATCAATTCCTTTTCCTGCATTCTCAACGCCGACGATGGAAAAACCGAATATGCGCAAGCTGTTTTTCAGTTTGACAGTGCCATTGCGCTACCGGAAAAAGCGGATGCTTCTCCTGCCGTGCAGGATGCAGTTTCACAGGAGCTATGAAAATAATTGTCCGTCAATGAATGGCTACTGCGCTTTTTGAAAGTGCAGATCGCTGGGAGGTGAAACGCATTGAAAAGAAAGATTGTCTGTCCACACTGCGGATTGAGCAGTGAAATTGAAAGCAGCATGGAACTTCACTGCTGGGCTTGTGCAAAGGATTTCATTGTGGATGAGCGCGATTTTCAAAATGTGAAGTTTATTGAAAGTAACGACGGCTACCATTGCTGGCAATCAAAGCCCACGGCGTATCACACCGTATATACCTGCTTGAGTTACCCTGAGCAATGTGGACAGTGCATTCACAACAACGGCACATTCTGCATGGACGGCAGAGTTGACTTCCGGCTGCCAGTCGATGCCGTCATTGGGAAAGGGGGCGGCTTGGTGTGAATATGTTTGCTTGGCTGCGCTGCTGGCGTGAAAGAAAGCTTGCACAAAAGCGGGCGTGTGAAGAAGCGGATCGGGAGGCGTTCCGGCTTCTCAAAAAGAAACAGGAAGAATGCGGAGAAACCGGCCATGGCTGGGCATATACCCATGAGGTTCAAGGCGATGGCGACCCGAATGTGGAGGGTTATATTCTGATTACGACCCGCGCCTGCTGCTTTTGCGGCGCAAGGGAAACAGAGATAGAACCTTATAGCAACGAGGATGAATAGTCTGGCTGTGATGCATTTACGAAAGTTGGTGAGAAAATGAAAAAGAGCATAATAATCGTTTTGATTTTTGCCCTGTGCGCTACTCTTTGCTCCTGTGCCGCCGGTGAGCAGGGCGGCACGAATACACCAAACGTCACACCGCCTACGCAGAGCCAGTCCGCATCGGAGCAGAACGTCGAAAATTCAGAACAGGAGCAACATGAACCAGTCCCAAGCGAAGTCATGCCGGAAGCGGTAACATATCCCTTTGAGGACGGCGAGGGCCGCATCCATCATCAGATATACATCAACGGTGAGCTGGTCAAAACGGATCATGACGCTTACACCTACACAGGTGAGCCAAAGGGCGCATATTACCCCATCGTGGAGATATTGGAGCATCTGGGTGTAGAGTGCTTATTTGACGAGCATCTGGAGGCTCTGACCACGCGGGTGAACGGGCAAGTCATTACCTGTAAGTCAGACAGTAGTGACATCGTTGTCGGCAAATCCACGCTGGGAGGTGCGGCACCGGAATATATCGACGGCTGCTTTTATGTGCCGAGCTACACCTTTATGCACCTGTTAGATGCAGTGGTGGACTTTACGGTAGACCGAGGTGGCGTCACGATTGTGACGGATACCATTATAGACACCGCTACTTCTGGAACAGTGGGGCTTTCCATATCCACAGAGGCGGTTCCGGGATTGGGAGAGCCAATCTATTCCGGCACACACGCTTGCTCAACTTGCGGCGGAACTGGTCGGGCAATCTGCACCTCCTGCTCTGGCACAGGCGGCACGGCGCAGTACACACAAAAGCGTGATCCTATCTCCGGGCAGATGACCATACAGAGCAGCCGTGGCTTTTGTTCTCGCTGCGGAGCCAGTGGACGCGCCACTTGCCCTTCCTGTGGCGGCAGCGGAAAACGGTAGGCTTTTATGCACACAGCCGTAGCTTCAAATGTGAAATATTAGATTGCCAAACCTCAATTGAATATCGTTGTGCCTGCCAATAAAAAAACGACTGATTGGCAGGTCATTGCCTATGCCTTTAACCTCCAATCTCACGTTTTGATTGGAGGTTTTTTGTGCGCTGGATTTCTTCAGTGCCGCTACTCATTCGTAGCGGCGACATTCGGATGGTCAACTATGATAACCGATTAAAAAAATCCACCCTCTTTCATGGGAGAATTGCGGCAACCAATACGAACTATTAGAGCGCTATAAATACGAAAAATATCAAGAAAGCAACCAATCGGATCACCACGTCCGTTTGGCTGCTCTTTTTGTTTTACAGAGCATAACGCCCCGGTGCCGGTCGCCTCCCTTGTCCTTCGTTTTCGCCTACCAACGAAAATTAAGGAGGACAAGAAAATGTCAGAGAACAAAAAGTATACCATTATCGTAAAACGCCAGCGTGTAGAGGTAAGCAAGGCTGTCTACCACGCTTACCACCAAGCGCGGGAAGCTGAGCGCTACCAGCGCAAGTGCATCAAGGATAACGAGTATTCGTTGGAGCGCTTCCAAGAAGATGGTGTCAATGTGGAATACAGCATCGTTCATGTACAGCCGGATATTGTGGACAGACTCATCCAGCAGGAGCTGCTTCAGGCGTTGGCTCTTGCCCTACAGCTACTCTCAGCTGAGGAACGTTTGCTCATTGAAGAACTGTTTTTCAACAAGAAAAGCGAGCGCAATTTGGCCGCAGAACTAGGAATTGCAAACATGACACTTCATGACCGCAAACATCGTATTCTCAAAAAGCTCAAAAAAATGCTTGAAAAATAAAAGTTAGTCCGTGCAGCCCCCTCACTTTTTCCTTTATAGAAGTGAGGGGGCATTTTTACTCCCTGTCGCACCTTGAAAAACACCGGCCCCCGGTCATATCCAGCAGCTTAAATACGTTAGCTGTTCAGCCCCGAGGAAGGGAAAGCGGCACGGGAGAACACGCCAAGACCATCTGTGGATCGGTCAGAGCGATCCATCAAACCGACTCAGCGGAATGTTCGGCGGCGGGAAACGCCGCCGAACCACTCTCTGCGGAGAGCGAAAGGTGCCCAGCGAGAAGTGTTCGTCCCAAAAGCAATCTGTGGTGGATTGCCCCGCCATGACCTGAACAGCCTACAATGATACTTCCGCCCAGTCACAGTCTCAAACAATGAGGGCGGTCGGCAGAGATCCTGGCGAGGGTGAGAACCCCATGACAGCCGCTGACCACGGTTGGTTTAAGCTGACTGCCCATGCGGAGCAATAGGGCTCTGCGCTCCGGGGAGTAGTGTCGAATAGGAGCAAGCGAAAGCGAAGAACAAGTTTATATAGATAGCGGGCGGCCATGTCTGTGGCCGCCCGCATTACATATTAAAACAGCGAGGAGGAATGCAGTGTGCGCATCTACAAGGGCGACATCTACTATGCCGATCTGTCGCCTGTCATCGGCTGCGAGCAGGGCGGCGTCCGCCCTGTTCTGATTCTGCAAAATGACATCGGCAACTATTACAGCCCCACCACCATCGTGGCGGCCATTACCAGCAGACCGGAGCGAAACCCGCTGCCCACCCACGTGCACCTGAGCGGAGAGCCAAATGGCCTGCGGCAAAGCTCCATCGTTATGCTGGAGCAGGTGCGCACGCTGGACCGCTCCCGCCTGCTTGGATATATAAGCCACCTCAGCGAGCGACAGCAGCTGGCGGTGGACGAGGCGCTGGCCGTCAGCTTTGGATTGCGCCTGGCCCCACCGGAGCAGGAACAAACAGAAATCATGGCGATGATCTCGCCAACCATGTAGGAGGAATTGCTATGAGCCCAAAGAACGCCTGGATTTACTGCCGCATCGACGCGCCGGAGGACACCCATGGCACGCTGAAAAATCAGTACGAGCAATTGGCGCGCTACGCCGAGCAGATGGACTTTCACCTGGTCGGCTCCTCGCAGGATTTTGGGGAGAACCCCTCCATGGGGAGCACCGGCATTGCAGCTGCGTTGGAAGCAGCCAAAGCCGGTGCTTTTTCCATTCTACTGGTGACCGACTTCACCCGTGTCGGGCGCAGTAGCGCCTGTGTGGGGCCCATCCTCGCAGCCCTGCGCGGATACGGCATCGCGCTCTATTCACCGCTGGAGGGGCGCGTAGACGCGGGGAGGGGGGCTGTGTCATGAAAACGCCGGAAGTCATTGCGCTGTTTGAGGAGTATCCCGACATCATTGAGGTGGAGCTGCTCTGCAAAATGCTGGGCGGCATCAGCAGAAAGCTGGCTTACCGCCTGCTGGCAGAAAACGAAATTCACAGTGTGCGGGTGGGCCGCTGCTACAAAATCCCAAAGGTCTGCGTCATTGATTATCTGATTGGAGAAAACCTCTGCCATATCACCTTGAGGCAATAGCCGCCTGAACGACACGACTTCGAAAAAGTGAAAATTCAGTAAAAAACATCATTCGAACCCATAGCTATGTCTCAAAAGGTGTGGTATTGTGGTGTCGTCAATGGTAGGCAAAATTGCTGTTATTTCAAAGGAGGATATTATGATAACAGGCTGCCTGCAAATCAAAAACGAAAAATACTATGCCATGCTCAACCTCAAGGTTGACGGGAAAAGAAAGCCCAAATGGATCGCAACCGGACTGCCGGTGCGGGGGAACAAGCGAAACGCCGAGGCCATGCTGGCGCGGCTCATCAACGAGTACGAGGAGCGGGAGTCCACCGAGGCAAATCGCACAGAGGCAGACATTGCCTTCGCGGATTACATGCAGGCGTGGCTGAAAATGGTCAAACCCACCATCGCCACCGCCACCTATCAGAGCTACAGCAACATGGTAAATAACCGCATCGACCGTCACTTCCGTGCGCTCAACGTATCCCTCGGGGACGTATCGCCGCAGCAGATTCAAAACTTCTACCAAATCATACTGGACGACGGCTGTAAAACCAACACGGTCATCCACTACCACGCCCTCCTGCGGCGGGCGCTGCAAAATGCGGTGAAGAAAGAAATCATTCTCCGCAATCCGGCGGACAAGGTGGACAAGCCCAAAAAGAACACCTACCGGGCGGCGCACTACTCGGCAGAGGAGATGCTCACCCTGTTTGAAGTGATAGAGGGCGACCCGTTGGAGCTCTGCGTGAAGATTGCCGCCTACTACGGCCTGCGCCGCAGCGAGGTGCTGGGCTTAAAGTGGGATGCCGTGGACTTTAAAGAAAAGAGCGTGTCCGTCTGCCACAAGGTCATCGAGGTGGAGCAGGACGGGAAGTTTGTCCCCGTAGGGGAGGATGTGCTCAAAACCAAATCCAGCTTCCGCACCATGCCCCTGCTGCCCGAGGTGGAAAAGCTGCTGCTTGCAGAGAAGGAAAAGCAGGAGATGTATCGGCGGCTCTTCAAAAAATCCTACTGCACCGACTACCTGGATTACATCTGCGTAGACCAGACGGGCAAGCTGCTGCACCCCAACTATGTGACCATGCATTTCGGCTGGGTCATCAACAAGTACAACCTGAAAAAGCTGCGCTTTCACGACCTGCGGCACACCTGCGCCTCGCTGCTGCTGAAAAGCGGCGTACCCATGAAGCAGATCCAGCTCTGGCTGGGACACAGCACCTTTGCGACCACGGCGGACATCTACGCACACCTTGACTACTCCGCCCAGCAGGAAACCGGGACGGTGGCCAGCGCCATGTTTGCAAAGTCGAGTGGCGTAAAAACCACCGAACTTGTGTAACGGGCGCAGATTTCTACCATTTGTGCAGAGGACACCCCGCAAAGCCAGTCGCAGCAAGGGATTGCGGGTAAATGCAGTTCTACCAAACGTGCAAAAAGACCCCCAAAAAGGGGGCGTAGAAGCGGTAGAAAAAGAAAAAGCCTGCTTGCAAAAATCCTTGCAAACAGGCTTAAATGGCGGAGCGGGTGGGATTCGAACCCACGGAGCCGTGAGGCTCAACTGATTTCGAGTTTTATCTCCCTTTGGAGTCCTCCGGTTGACCGTGGTCGCGCAAGGTGCGCGCTGGTCACCCGGAAACCCTGATTTTTCAAGGCTTTTCAAGCGAAAAACCCACAACCCCTTGGGGCGCGGGCATTTCCGAATTTTCCTCATTCCAAACGTCTTTTTGATTTTCTGCATCCAAAACGCAGGAAGTTTGAGACGAATGTACGGAGGTTCTTTCGGAGGTGCCCGCGTTCTTTGTTTTATGCCGAAATGAGACAAACAAGGGTGATTTGATGAGCAAACCGAAAAAATCCGAATTTACCATCGACGAGTGTTACCTGATGATGTTCTCCGAGTACGAGGATATTGTCACCGCCCACGAGGCAGCAGAGATGCTCCGCTTGCCGGTGAAGCGGGTGTACCGCATGTTCCGCAGCGGAGAAATCAAGAGCTTCAAGGATATGCGGGACGTCCGCACTGCCAAGCTGTGGGTAATCGAGTACATCCAGCGCTACGGCTTCATCCGGCAGGAGAGCTTTCGCAAACAGCGCAAGGCGGCAGTCACAGTGTTCTGCCAAGAGCCCAAAAGCCGCAAACAGATTCAGGAGTTTCTGGATTTGGCGGACAAGCGGTTTTTCATGGAATCGGTTCTGCAACCGCTGGTGGCAGAGGGAACATTGGTGATGACCAAGCCTGACCAGCCCGCCTATGTGTACCAAAAATATGTCGCCGCCCAGCGGCTGACCCAGCAGGAACTGCAAAATCAAAGTGAGGAGGCATGACCATGAGAGCATCATTAGAAGGCAGTATCACCCCTTATGAGGAATTATTTATGACGCAGGATGCGCGGGACGATGCCAAGCGGGAGAAAATCTGCGACATCGCCCTGTCCGAACTGCATCCGTTCAAAGAGCACCCCTTCCATGTGGAGGATAACGAGGAATTGCGGGAGCTGTCCCGCAGCATCGCCGACCACGGCGTGGTGACGCCGGGTATCGTGCGCCCCAGACCCGATGGCGGGTACGAACTCATTTCCGGGCACCGCCGCAAGCTGGCCAGTCAGTTGGCGGGGAAAGAAACCATGCCGGTCATCATTCGAGAGATGGACGACGACACCGCCACCATTATCATGGTGAACAGCAATCAGCAGCGAGAAAATCTGCTGCCCAGTGAAAAGGCGTTTAGCTATCAGATGAAGTTGGAGGCAATGAAGCATCAGGGGAAAGCAACTTCCCGACAAGTTGTCGGGAAGTTGGAAAGTGCGGATGAAGTGTCAGATACTGAAAGTGGTCGAACCATTCAGCGCTACATCCGTCTCACCCACCTCATTCCCGATCTACTAAAAATGGTGGATGAAAAGTCCATCGCCCTCTCACCAGCGGTGGAATTATCCTACCTGCCGAAAAAGCAACAGGAGCTTTTGATGGACTTCTGCAAAATGCAGCAGTGTACGCCGTCCCTCTCGCAGGCCGTGCGGTTGAAAACTCTCCACCAAACCGGCAAGCTGACCGAAGCAGAGCTTATCAAAATCATGACCCAGCAGAAAGCCAATCAGCGAGAACGACTCAGCTTTGCAGCGGACAAATTTGCCGCGTTTTTTCCAAAAGGCTATACACCAGAGCAGATGGAAAGCTCCATTCTCAAGCTGTTGGAGGAGCGCCGCCGTAAGCTGAAACATGAGCAGGAGGTGGAGCGATGAACCTGCCGCAGACCATCCCGGCAGCGTTGAGCTGCCCACTTCAATTTGGTATTCTGCACACAGAAAGGGCGTGAGACCGATGGGCGCAATTCGCGAACTCTATCACGGTAATCTGAATCCGCAAGACCGCTGCGTGATTCCCGGCAGCCGCCTACAATCGCAAATGCAGCGGCTTTCCACAGGCGAGGAGCAGTTGCGTGGGCTACTTGCCGAAAAGGAAAAGAAGCTATTTGAGGACTATGTGGCCTGTTGCGGCGAAGTGCTGACCCTCTGTGAGGAGGACAAATTTCTCATCGGCTTTCGGCTGGGCGCACGGCTGGCGCTGGACACCTTTGCCCGTGATGATGCCCTTACCGAAGATTTATTGAAGGAGTGACGAATATGGAACTGACCTACACCCAGCACAGCGATTTTCGCCTGCCCAATTTGGTAATACCCCAAGAGGAACCCAGCCGTTATGGCAAATACGGCACCATCCGCAAGAATTATCTTCAGCAGCACCGCCGCGTTCTGTACATCAATCTGCGGACTTCCGGCAAGCTGACCGCCCACCTCAACGAGGTGGACGATCTGACCCGCAAGGCGGTGGATGATTTGGTAAGCGCCATGGCGGGACTGTCCGGTGTCAACGAGGATTTAAAGGCCCGCGCCCCCATGGAATGGTGCGGACAGATGAACGCCATCAAGCATCAGGCGGAGGAAATCGCCATGAAGGACTACCTTTTCGACTGAGGCAAAGGAAAACTCGGGAGAGCACCGCTCTCCCGAGTTTTACATCTCACTCACTGTTTCGGCCAAGTTACCCAGTTTTCCAAACACTGCCGTCCCCAGATGGGGCAGCACGCCCAGTACCAGCGCCAATATCACAGCCGCCGCGGTCTGCAAAAACAGTCCCTGTGCCGCCGTCACAACGGCCAGCAGCAGGATGACGCCGGATACCAGTCCCAGCACTCGCCCGGACAGGGCGCAGGCCAGCCGTCCTACCACGCTCAAAATTAATAACACCGCCACCAATGGAAACAAAAACACCTTTTTCATTCTGGCACCTCCCTCTTTGCGCTCATCGTAGCATGAGGATACGGCTTCCGCAAACGTGCCAAACGGCAAAGTTTTTTCTCAAACGAGAAAAAAGTATCTAAAATTGAGAAGTTTTTTCCAAAATGAGAAAAAACTTTTGCATCCGCACCGGTGAACACCGGTGCTTTTTGCTACTCAAATTTGAAAGGAGAATCTCTATGAACCACATCCATGCCTATTCCACTGACCAATTCCGCGCTTTGGAGCTGGACACCAGTGCCTACCGCTACAACCAACTGGAGGGCACCTACGCCGGACGACTGATCCTCAAGAAATGGGGCAAACATCAGAATATGTTGATCTTCTGCACCATGGACGACGGGCGCAAGCTTATTTGCAGTGCACCTCAAATGCCCAGCAACTACTTAGGTCTCAAGGACATTCCCATGGGCGCGCAGGTGGCGCTGACCTTCGGAAAATCCCGCAATGGGAAACTACGGTTAGATGCCGTCCGAGAACTTCCCAGCGAGGAGGACGAGGTATGAGCGCACGAGATCATTATCTCCGGGACCGGAATCTCACGCTGACGGACAAAGGCTTGCTATCGGCGTTGCTGGCTTTTGTGGGTGAGGAGATGGAGCCCTTTGAAACCATGATTAGCTGTACCGCAGATGACGCACCTGTCATCCGAGAGAGTATTGAGCGGCTGATTCAGAATGGCTACATGTCGCTGGAAACCATCTGGATACTGGGCAAACAACGCAATGAGCTTACCTTCCGTCCGTCACCCAAGAAGGGACGTCCCTCTCCGTAACGAGCACTGGATTTGTCTAGTCCCAAATCCGCAGACAGGGGGCAACGCCCCCTGCAACCCCTCATTTTGAAAGGAGATCAAACCATGCGAAACCGAAGCAACCAACTGAATATTCGCCTGACCCAGCAAGAGGCGAACGTCTTAAAGCGCAACAGCAAAAAGGCAGGACTGAGCCAGTCCGGCTATCTGCGCATGCTCATCAACGGCTATCGTCCCAAGCCGCTGCCCCCGATGGAATACCACCAACTGACACAGGACTTGGTCACCATCCACGCCGCGCTTCAGAACGCCGGATACCGGGCGGAGGCCGCCGACCTGCGGGAAACCTTACTCAAATTGCAGGAGGTCTATGCCGCGCCACAGGCAATAGACGGAGATCGCGGTGCGTGATATAATGAGAATATTAAAGTAACGAGAGGAGGCATCGCCATGCACTACAAGGAAGCCAAGCACATCCTCTCCGCCACCAACGGCATGAACCTCTATCGGGGCTGTACCCATGGATGCATCTACTGCGACTCTCGCTCCACCTGCTACCAGATCAGCCACGCCTTCGAGGACGTAGAGGTCAAATGCAACGCACCGGCGCTGCTGGAGGACGCTCTGCGCCGCAAGCGCAGCCGCTGCATGATCGGCACCGGCTCCATGTGCGACCCATATCTGCCCATTGAGCGCAGCGAACAGCTCATGCGCCGGTGTCTGGAGCTGATCGACCGGTACGATTTTGGCGTGTCTCTGCTGACCAAATCGGATTTGGTACTGCGGGATATCGACTTGCTGAAAAGCATCAACAATAAAACAAAGGCCGTGGTCTGCACCACGCTGACCACCTTTGACGAGGACTTGTGCCGGATTTTAGAACCACACGTCGCCACTACCCGGCAACGATTTGAGATGCTCCGCACCATGCACGAAGCAGGCATCCACACCGGCGTGTGGCTGTGCCCCATCCTACCTTTTCTCAATGACACGGAAGGAAACCTACGGGGGCTGCTGGACTACTGCTTTGACGCCGGAGTGGAGATCATCATGAATTTCGGCATGGGTGTCACCTTGCGGGACGGCGACCGGCAGTATTTCTATCAAAAGCTGGACCAGCACTTCCCCGGCATGAAGGAGCGATACATCCGCGCGTTTGGGGACAGCTATCAGTGCGCCAGTCCCAATTCTAACAAGCTGATGAAGATTTTTCGGGACGAGTGCCGCGCCCGCGGCGTGATCTGCGACCCGGACGCGGCCTTTGCCTATCTAACCAAATTCGAGGACAAGCATGCCGCAGCGCAGATGAGTCTGTTTTGAAAAATAGCTCTATGCAATCACGATATATAGCTGTAATTTTGAAATAACAAACGAGAGAGGTATTGCCATGAAGTCATTAGAGCAGCAGTTTGATTCTGAAATGAGAAGCATTTATACCACGGCAAAGAAAGAACTGGGTTATAACGCCACCCGATTTCTTCAATTACTTTCCGAAAAAGGTGGCGTTCAAGCCGCAAAGCAGTTAATTCGCAAGGATGGTGGTACTTATGGATTCGAGGTGCTCTGGGAAAATAGACGACTGGATTTGTCTGTGGAAGCACATGTTCTGAAACCCGAATACAACGCATTATTTAGTGAGGAAGATAGAGCTCTGTGTCGGGATCGTTTGAAGAATCATGGATTTAACCTTCAGCTGTAATCAAATATACATGTTTAATGTTGCCCACCAAAGATGTTCTTTGGTGGGCAACACCTTTTACCGAGGCAACGAAAGGATATCTATGGCCACCACAAAAATCTGGTCTGTCCACGGACGTATTGCCGATGTGATCGGCTATGCCCAGAACCCGGACAAGACGGCAAATCCCACCTACACACCCGCTGACCTGCAGGCCCTGCGGGATGTGATGAACTACGCCACCAACGATTTCAAAACTGAGCAGCAGTTCTATGTCACCGGAATCAACTGCGTGCCGGAGATTGCCCGCGACCAGATGGCACTGACCAAGCGGCGCTTTGGCAAAGAAAAGGGCATCGTTGCTTTCCACGGCTACCAGTCCTTTGCCCCCGGAGAGGTCACGCCGGATCAGGCCCACGCGCTGGGCGTGGAGCTGGCGAAAAAGCTCTGGGGCGACCGGTACGAGGTCATTGTCGCCACCCATCTCAACACCCATTGCTACCATAACCACTTCGTTGTGAACTCCGTTTCCTTTGTGGACGGAAAAAAGTTCAATGATTGCAAAACCTTTTACCGTACCATGCGTCAAACTTCTGACGAGCTTTGTCGGGCGCACAGCTTATCCATCATTGAGCAACCTCAAACCAGCCGCGCTTCCTATGATACCCGGCAGGCAGAACGGCGAGGCGAGCCCACCATGTACAATCTCATTCGTGCCGATGTGGACGCGGCAATCAAACGCTGCTATCTGCCCCGCGACTTGCCTAATGCGCTGCGCCGCATGGGCTATGAGATCAAGACCAACGTCAAATACATGGCGGTGCGCCCACAGGGGCGACCGCGCTATGTACGCCTGAAAACACTGGGTGAGAATTACACCGCAGAAGCCATTGAGCGCCGCATTTTGCAGCAGCGGGAGCTTGGATATGAAAAGCCCAAACGCCCGCTGCTTCCAACGCCAAAGCGCTACCGATTGAAAGGCAGTGCCCGCCACGTCCGAAAAGCCACCGGCTTTCGGGCGCTTTATTTTCACTACTGTTATCTGCTGGGTGCTTTTCCACAGCACCCGCCCCGCAAGCTGTCCTTCGCCATGCGGCAGGAGGTGCGAAAACTGGATGCGCTGATGGCGCAAGGAAAGCTGCTCACGCGGTATCGCATTGATACCACAGAGCAGCTTTCTTCGTTTTTATTCTCCAAGCAAGAAACGCTGGCGGAGTTGACCGATCAACGCACCGCCATTGCCAATCGTCTGCGCCGCTGCACAGATGAGCCACAGATTGCGGATTTCAAAGCCAATCGCAGTGCGCTCACCGTAGAAATCGCCGCTTGTCGGCAAGAACTAAAGTTGGCGCAGCAGATTCAGCAGCGGGTGGAGCAAATGCAGGAAAATCTTCGCAACCAACAAAAACAACATGACCCCATTCAAAAAACCGAGCCACAAAAGAGGAGAAACTTCCATGAAATCAGATAATTATTTCTATGCCCAAGAGGCCGACACATTCACGTTCATCCGCGTCCCCTACGTCATTGTCCACGATCAAAAATACGCGGGCATAGACCCCGTTGCAAAGCTGCTCTACGGCGACCTGCTCTCCCGCATGGAGCTATCCAAGAAAAACCTCTGGATTGACCGGCAACGCCGCGTGTTTATCATCTACACGGTGCAGGAGATCTGTGATACCTTCCGCTGCAAGCGAGATAAAGCCATGCGGCTGCTCCGGCAGCTGGAGCAGGCAGACCTCATCCACCGCACCCATCAGGGCGTCGGGCGCGCCGATCTCATCTATGTGAAGAAGTTTCTACGGGTCGGAAAAACCGACCCCAGGGGTCGATAAAATCGACTCGAGGGGTCGGGAAAAACGACTCAAGATAGATAGACCCCAGTTAGAGATATTAAGATATCAGGTACGAACTATGCCGAAAAGAAGAATCCTCACTTGATTTCCTGCTCCAGCGCGTCAAATTCCGGTGTGGAGAAAAACTCACCCAGCGTGATTTCCAGACCGTCACACAGCTTCTTGATGGTGACGATGGAAATATCTTTTCGGCTGCTGTCCAGCATGCTGTACACCGTGGATGGCGTCATGCCCGCCAATGTTGCCAGCTCGTTGGGTTTGATGTTGCGTTGACTGCAAATCTCCATGAAGCGATTTACCACCGCCTGTTTCACTATCATACCGAATCACCTCGGTATGATAGTATCGGTTTATTCGCAGCGGCGTATACGCACTTGCGTATTTAATTAAAATCCGTTATGATAAACGCACATGCGTATATGAGGTGATTGTATGAATAAACAAACTTGCTGCTTCACCGGTCACAGGCCCCAGTCCCTGCCGTGGAAATTCAACGAACACGACCTGTGCTGCCAGCTGCTGAAATACCGACTCAAAGCCGAAATTCGCCACATGATTACCCAGCGGGGCGTCCGGCATTTTATCTCCGGTATGGCGCTAGGGGTGGACACTTGGGCGGCAGAAATCGTACTGGAACTCAAGCAAACCTACCCCATCACGCTGGAATGTGCCATCCCCTGCGAAACGCAGGCGGCCCGCTGGACAGAGGATGACCGGGAGCGTTGGTTTTCCATCGTGGAGCGCTGTGACAAAGAAACCATGCTGCAGACCCGATATACGGCAGACTGTATGCAAAAACGCAATCGCTATATGATCGACCACAGCGACTACGTGATCGCCGTCTGGAATGGCAAGCCCAGCGGCACCGGCAGCACCGTAACCTACGCCAAAGAGCGTGGGAGGGAAATCGTGGTCATTGCGCCATAACGGCGAGCGCAAATAATCTGAAGCATAACTTGCTTTTTTGCAATTTTCCCTGACATTCGGCTCGTTAAAAAGCTCAAATTGCTGTTGAAACAGTCCCATGTTTTCCGATAAAATAAAGCAAAGCTATTTTGACTTTCCTTGGGGAGGGAATACAATGCGATATTATGTGGTATCCGACATTCACGGCTTTTATACGCCTATGATTAGCGCCCTGACAGATGCAGGATATTTTTCTGACACCACGCCACACAAGTTGGTTATTCTTGGCGACTTGATGGATCGCGGTCAAGAAGCAATCCCGCTCCAGCAGTTTGTTTGCCAGCAGATGGCAGACAATACGGCGATCCTCATTCGCGGCAACCACGAGGATTTATTCGAGTCCCTGGTCACAGAGGATCACGGCCTGCCTTACGATGTTCACATAAGCAATGGAACCTACGATACCGCACTGCAGCTGACCGGCTATGATTCCGTTATGGCACGAATTCGCAACTACGATTTTGCAGATGCAGCAAAGGACACGCCGTTTTATCAAGAAATCATGCCGGCGATGCAGGACTACCATGAAACCGCGCATTATGTGTTCGTTCATGGATGGATTCCCTGCATTGCAGAGCGCAATCAATACTGTGCCATTCAAGACTGGCGCAATTCTACGCCGGATGCGTGGAAGAATGCACGATGGTACAACGGAATGGATGCCGCCCAAACCGCAGATGAAAGAAAAACGATCGTGTGTGGACACTGGCATGCTTCGTATGGACATTCCACGTATGAAGGCAAGGGTTCACAATTTGGAGCCGATGCAGATTTCTCGCCCTACTACGGCCCGCATGTGATCGCTATCGATGCCTGCACTGCCCACACGGACATGGTCAACTGCCTTGTGTTGGAAGACTGAAAGAAAGGCTATTTGTTTCTTAACAACATTGCGGTGCTGGAGCACGGTGGCAAGGCAAAAGGTTCTATAAGTTTCTATCCCCCCTTTGCTCTAGAAAGCGAGCAATGGGGGGAATTTATAAGCCGATATACGGTATAAACGAGACCATCCCAAATTTTGTGTAAACCTCCATCAAGGTGTAGAATGGAAGCACCGAGATGGAGGTTTACATTATGTCAAAGAAAAACCGCAGTCCAGAAGAGAACGAACGCCGCGCAAAAATTCGTGAGCTCTTGCAGGCGAGCAACATCAGCAACATGGACGATATCCAGAACCTGTTCAAGGAGACCATCGCCGAGTTCATGGAGAATGGGCTCGATGCGGAGCTGGACGACGAGCTGGGGTACAGCAAGTACGACTACCGCAACAAGGACACAGACAACAGTCGCAATGGTCACAGCAGCAAGACGTTGCGCACCAGTTTTGGCGATGTAGAGGTGGCTGTACCCAGAGACCGCAAGGGCGAGTTTGAACCGCAGGTTCTCAAAAAGAATCAGACCAGTGTCAGTCAGGACATTGAGGAAAAGCTCCTATCCATGTATGCCAAAGGCATGACCACGGGCGACATAGAGGTGCACATACAGGATATCTACGGCGTGGCCGTCTCAGACACCACCGTCAGCCGCATCACCGACAAGATTCTTCCCATCGCCAAGGAGTGGCAGCAGCGGCCGCTGGAGGCGGTCTACTCAGTGGCCTTTCTTGATGCTATCCACTACCACGTCCGCAGTGAGGGGCAGATTGTGAAAAAGGCGGTCTACATCGCTATCGGCGTAGATTTGGACGGCAGAAAAGATGTTCTGGGCATGTGGGTCGGCGAAAATGAGAGCGCCAAGTTTTGGGCAACTGTGCTCAACGGCTTGAAAAACCGCGGTGTTGAGGACATTCTCATTGCTTGCACCGACAATTTGACCGGATTCTCAGCAGCCATCGAGGCGGTGTACCCGAAAGCAGAAATTCAGAACTGCATCATCCATCAACTCCACAATTCCAGCAAATATGTCTCCTACAAGGACATCAAGGCGCTTATGGCTGACTTGAAAGCCGTCTATGCCGCCGTGGATGAGGCGTCAGCTTTGGATGCGCTGGACACGTTTGCCGAGCATTGGGACAAGAAATATCCCAAAATCTCGCGCTCCTGGCGGGAGAACTGGCCGAACCTCAGTACCTACTTCAAATACCCGCAGGAGGTACGGCTAATCTACACGACCAACACCATTGAGGGCTTCAACCGGCAGCTTCGCAAAGTAACCAAGTCCAAATCTGTGTTTCCAACGGATGATAGCCTGTTCAAGATGCTGTACCTGACAATGATGGACATCACAAAAAAGTGGACCGGGCGGCGGCAGGACTGGAGCGTGATTCATGCTCAGATGTCCCTGTTTTTCGCCGATCGGATGCCCGAGTAACGCCGCCGACACCGAATATCAAGGGCAGGATGAACGGCTTCGCCGCCCTTAACATCCGGCCCCACCCGCGTTATGTTGTAACCAAGGCAGCACAGGCCGGGCCGCTGCCGCCAAATACTATTTTGCTCTGTTCTGCTCCGCTGTTTGGAGTTTACACAGAATTTGGGATGCACCCGTATAAACATTAGGCGAAGCTGTGTAGCTGGTTTGGGTTATCTGTTTTTCCCACAGTCAAAGTTACAAGGATACCAAACGCAATACCATGGATAGAATTCACTCATTCACATAACTTACCAAAAGCCTTGTCCATGTTTCTACATATCCTGTCGGAATCTTATCAACATTGCGCTTTTGAAGTAGTGTTTTAACGCTTTTCGCAAGTTCAACTTTCCATCCCAATGGTAAGGGAATACTATGCTTTTGAGCAAACGCTTGAACTTGGTTTACAATGGCGTATCTAAACGCTGGGCGAACGGCTCAGCAAGGCGCGGCATTCCGGCTGCCGCGTCCTTTGCAATTAGTTTTCTTTGTTTTCAATGCCCAAGTTTATAGCTTCGCTGATAATTTCGGCAATTTTGGTGTCTTTTTCAACAATACAACTCTGCACATGAATGAATCCATCCAGTTCTTTTAATAGGTCATCATACTCATATTCGATTTCATCACTTATACCATCAGCAGCTCCGCCATTTTCATCAAAATTCAAGTAGCCGACGGTCAGTTTTATATCAGCCTGTCGAAGAACCCGGCTGCGCATCAAGCGCAAGCCGGGTTCTGGATGTATTGGGGGTAAAATAGGGCGAAAAACAAAATGGAACTGCATTCCCTCCACTTCCAATTTGCCAGCTTTTTGAGATTCATGGCAGCAAATTTAAGCTTCACCCAGTTTCTCACCTGAGCCAAGCCTCTATATTGCGTATAGCGCATGGCATGCTTTTCCTTCGCATCGGCAAACACACGCTCAATTTTCTCTTTTCGCCTACGGTACAGCTCCCGGTATTCCGGCGTATAGCGGGCATCGTCCGCCAGATCTTCGTACTCCTTCCAAATGTGTCGCTGCACGGTCTTTACACAATCCTTGGAGTGGGTACACAGCTCTCTGGTGGGGCAGCTGGTGCAGAGCTTTGGATCGCTCTTGTATTCCCGGTAACCATCCCGGTTGGTGGTGGCATAGCGCAGAATATGGTACTCTGGGCAGATGATGCAGTCATAATATTCGTCATAGACATATTTCCACCATTCGTGTCCGCCCTTCATGGTTTGAGGGCGCTTATAAGCTGTGGACAAAACGCGTTTGTCGTCAAAGACTTTCTTGCAAATATGGGGCGTTTTGTAGGCGGAATCGGCAACAATCGTTTCAATCTCTGGGAATGCGGCGGTCACTTTGTCGTACACATCGTCAAAGGCCACGCTGTCATGGACGTTACCCGGCGTCACCACGGTTTCCAGAACAAAACCGTTCTTGTCGCAGGCCGTGTGGGCCTCGTAGGCAAACTTTCGCTCATGGCTACCCTTCACAAACAAGCCGCACTCCGGGTCTGTCACACTTTTTGTAACAATTCGTGCCTTTTCCTTCTTGCGTCGAGCCAGCTTCTTCTTGGAGGTGTTGTCCTGCTTCTTCCCGCTGGGCTTGGGCGGCTCGTCATCATCAAACGGCTTCTTTCCGTGGGTCTCCCGGTCTGCGTTTACTTCCTCCATCAGTTCTGCGGCGTACCGTTTGGCAGTCACGGGGATCACGGCCTTCACCTGCTTTTTCGTGTTGGCGTTGGCCTTGATGTGGGTACCATCCATAAAGACCGCCTTGGGTGAGAGGTATCCCGCATCCGCCACCGCTTCCAGAATCCACCCGAAGATGTCGTCTACCGTTTCCGCCGTGAACCGGTGGCGGAAGTTATAGCTCACTGTGGAAAAATGAGGTGTTTCCTCTTGCAGCGTGTACCCAAGAAACCAGCGGTACGCCACATTGACTGAGACCTCCTCCCCGGTGCGCCGCAGGGACGGCAGGCCATAGAGATGCTGGATCAGTACCATCTTTACCAGCACGACCGGATCCACACTGGGTCTGCCGTTTTCCTCGCAGTACAACGGCTCCACCATTTCATATAGACGCTCCCAGTCCACTGCCGAATCTATTTTTCGCAGTAGGTGGTTCGCCGGCACAAGGCTGGAGATCCCTACAAGTTCAATTGCATCCCGGTCCATTTTCCCGCGTTCTAACATCTTTCTTCACCCAAGCTTATTTTACCTAATTTACATGGAAAAGCCCAGCATTTCTGCTGGACTTTTTCGACAAGCTGTTATATATCCGCTGGCTGTATTTTCATCTCCGATAGAAAAACAAATATCAATAATTTCTTCGCTTCCCGCATCAGGGTTTATTTGATTATCGCCTATGGACAACGCTGCGTTGCTGCCGTCTACTCCTCTAATTATAATCGTTTCTCCGAAAGTAATTGCATCTGGCAGCGTATTTGTATCCGTGATCTCAGATACCCTTTTATATTGAGTGCTTGCCCATGCTTGGATTTTTTCAACCTCGGAATCTGTGATATTTTCTACACAGGCAATTCGCGGTATATCTGATACTTCAAGCAGTTTTCCATATATCAACCTGATGGCTTCTTTGGAGGCATCAGCGTTGAGTTCAGACAGCAATTCATCAAAGCTAATGCGGCAATCGTCATACTTTCTATATAGACTATTTATCACATCAAACTTTGCAATTATTTCTGCATAAAAGGGTGAATCGGGTAGATTGTCCTCCAAGTATGA
Organism: uncultured Ruminiclostridium sp.; assembly: GCA_964420085.1. Classification (GTDB taxonomy): domain Bacteria; phylum Bacillota; class Clostridia; order Oscillospirales; family Oscillospiraceae; genus Evtepia. The sequence goes on along the minus strand of CAYQRI010000007.1, from coordinate 8,745 downwards.
TTCATAGCTTCCGAGTGGCTGGAATCCAAGTGTTTCTCTATCCATATCCCGAATTTCTCCATCATCATCTTCGGAGGGGTGTTCTTCAACCTCATACCTGTTGCTTCTTGAATCGCCACCCAAAACAACTGTAAACGGGAACACTTTGAATGTCTTTGCTTCTCGATCAATCTCGACTCTGCACCCAAATCGTGCTTTATGTTCCTCGCGCATTTTTATCATATCAACAAATACATATTCTTTTTCTTCAGGATCCCAAGGGGCATTGGCATAATCCTCATAATAGCAATCAGCGGAAATACCTGCCTTGCACGAGAAAGTAACGATTGAAGTCTTTTCGGAAATTTCATCTACAGAATGGACAGAAAATGTCACTTCTGAAATGCTATGCAGATAAAATTCATTGTAATCGTACCCAGATTCTATCCCGTCTTTGTCGTATGAAAGACCATGCAAATCTATGTTTTCGTTGTCTTCGATATACTTTTTCACAGAAGAGCTGATGCGTAATTGCAGTTCCTTGATGACGGCTATTGTTTCATCGTAAGCAGCATCTTCTTTACTTATTGCATTATATAAAGCACCTAAGGAGTTGAAGAAAAGATGATTTTCACTTTCTTGGCAAGCCCTTACAAAACCTTTATCATTGCTAACAATTACAACTTTTTCCGTTTCACCAAATCGTTTTCTAATCTGCTGAACAATAAATGCGTCTGGAAACTCACTTTTTTTCTTTTCACCTTCTTCAAAAGGAGGTCTTGTTTCAAAATAATCACTTAGTATCGAATCCACATCTATCAAATCTGCACCAAGAATCTCAGCGTTGATTGTTCGGAGAAAATCATCAAATATTTCCTCGCCTTTTGATATAAGCTCCTTTTTGTTTTTTACAATTCTTAATATCTCGTTTAGGCCAATAGTGCCTATGAGATGTTCGGTAGATATATTCAAAGCATCGGTTCGTGCAGTACGCACAATTCCGCATACCTTTTTAACCTGATCTGCAATGTGCTTTTTTGATTCTCTTACGACTATATCGCTTAGGATAACCTTGATTTTTCCACTTTTAACATAGTTTTCGAGTATTCTGAGAGTGCTGGCATCACCTAAGTCAAATTTTGCTGCGTCAAATATGTTTGTATCAATCGTTACTGCCAAAGGATATTTGAACACATTCAATCATTCCTTTCAATTTCGCTTTGATATTTTATCAATGGGCTTTCAGTTTCCTATTATTGCTAGAATCCGAACTTCATCCGCCTACGTCTCACGGTACTCCCCGCACTGATAGCGAGGCTTGCCCCGGCTGTGCTTTCCGTACTCGATGGCCTCCGTTGGACAACCGCAAATGCACGCCATGCAGTGGCTGCAGCGATCACCCCAGACGGGCTTTCCATCTTTCAGATGGATATTGTTCATCGGGCAGCCACGTTCGCATTTTCCGCAGCCGATGCAGGCATCGGTGGCATAAAACGCTTTTGCCTTCACGCAGCACGCATAAAACAGCGAGTTCACCACGCCGGTTTTTAACCCGTCAACCAGACCGCTCTTTTTGTGGGGAAATGGCTTGCCTTGCCGGATGCACTCGATTCCGCCCTCCAGCGTGGGGCGAGCGGAGGCAATAATCTTGGAACTTTCTTTCTTGTCCGGCACGGCAAACATGGCAACGTAGTTCTCTGGCATCACGACTTCCAGAACGCCTTGGTAGGCGAAACCCTTTTCATCACAGAGCGACCGAAGCACTGCACCCGCATTGCCAATCTCACTGCCGCAGGTCATGACGAAATAGGCGCTCCGGCTACCTGTGAAGCTGCCGCTTCGTATAAAATCCGCAAAAATACGAGGAATCTGCCATCCGTAAGTCGGCGAAACAAAAATCCATGGGCGCGCAGAACAAAGCTCCACCGCAATTCCGTCTCGGATAAAGTGGAATGCGTCAATCAGCTCGTCATCCAGCTTCGACGCCAGCATCTGAGCGCAGTACCGGCTGTTCCCGGTGCCCGAAAAATAAACAATCACGCGCCTACCTCACTGCTTCGTCCGCAAATATTCCAAAATCTCGCCGGCGTTGGTATCCGGTTTCACCTTAGGCATCACCTTTTCGATGACACCGTTTTTGTCGATAATGTAGGTGGAGCGCACTACGCCCATGCTCACCTTGCCGTAAAGCTTTTTCTCCTGCCACACGCCATAGGCTTCGATGGCGACGCGCTCCGGATCGGACAGCAGAATAAACGGCAGGTTGTTTTTCTCTGCAAATTTTTGATGGGACGCCGTGCTATCCTTGCTGACGCCGATAACAACTGCATCCAACGTTTGAAAAGCTGCATATGCGCCGGCAAAGGCACAGGCCTGCCGGGTGCAGCCGGGGGTGGAGTCCTTCGGATAAAAATAAAGCACCACTTTCTTGCCCGCAAAATCCGAAAGAGACACGGCATTGCCGTCTTGATCCTGCAGGGTGAAATTCGGTGCTTTCGTTCCAACTTCTAACATTTTAAGCATCTCCCTGGACGAAAATATATTGACTTTCCGTGGAATCCGCGGGGGAAAAGCGGTAACCCAATTCATCAAAGCTCTGGATTTCTTCAGGTTTCGTGATGGCGTGCTCCGCCAGCCATCGCACCATTTGTCCTCTGGCCATCTTGCACATTGTGCCTTTCTCAATCAGCGTGCCGTCCTTGCGCTCCGCAAAGGTACAGGTGAGAAAGCGCACAGTGGGCGGCAGGTGCGGCTCTACGGCGCGGCTGTACTCCTTGGAGGCGAGGTTCAGCACAAAATTCGTCTCCGTGGTCAGTTGCTCGGCCAGCTTGCTGCCCCAGAACGCATACAAATCCTTGTTGCCGTTCACGGGCAGTTTCGCCTGCATCTCCAATCGATAAGGCGCCACGCCGTCAAAGGGGCGCAGCAGGCCGTAAAAGCCGGACAGAATCCGCAGGTGCTCCTGCACATAATCGAAGTGTCCGTCCTCGAACACGCCGGGAGCCATATAGCGGTACTGGATGCCCTCATAGGCCAGAATGGCAGGCGTCAGGCGGTTATGTAAGTCCATCGTCCGCAGTCGCTCCACATTCAGCTTGGCAATGGCATTGTTGCACTTCCAGAGGGACTGCAATTCCTTGTCGGACATGGTTTGCAGTGCGCTCAAAATCTGCTGGGTTTCTGGTAAAAACTGCGGCAGATCCCGCACGGCGAAGCTATCCGTGTCCACATTCATTTTTTTCGAAGGGGAAATGATAATTCTCATAGGCTTGTCCTCTCAAGGCTGCGCAAAAGTCTCTGTGTTGCTTCGCCCAGTCCGTCCGCTCCCACGCAACGGCTTGGCTTTTGATTGACGGCACAGTCCAGCAGCGGTTGGAATTGGGATGCAGCATCTAGCGTGTAGTCCAGCGCTACCACATCATCCCACGCTCGATTGAGAAACGCTACTTCCCGCCGTCCGTGGGTTTTGGTCAACTCCGGTTTTCCGGCATCCTGAAGGTACTGTTCCGTTATTTCCGCAGAAATACCCATAGCAGCGAAGCTCTGGTGCAGACCTTGGAGAAAGGTATCCTGCAATGCTTCCCACTGAAATACGGTCACGTCAAACAGCGTGAAGGTATAGCGAGTGGCACAGTGCACCGCCAGCAGGGACGGACGCCCTTGCAGCGTGATGACATGCAAATCCCAGCAAGACTGCCTGTCCAGCGGTTCGCCGTAGGACAGGTTTTTCAGTTTCAAATGGCGCTGGAGCGGAATTGTCAAGCCAAGCTGCATGAATCAATTTCCTTTCGCTGTGCTCTCATGAGGAATCAGCACCTTTTCAAAGCGATACGTTCTCGCGTCCACGGTCATGCGACACAGGGTGATTTCTAGATTGAAGCGGCGTTTCCCACAGCTGCCAGGGTTCAGCCACAGAACACCGTCGATGACCTCGGCGGCGTATTTGTGGGAGTGCCCATAAACCACCACATCCACACCGGTCAAGTCCTTGGGCACATCCTTTTTGTTGTGAACGATGAAAAAGCGGATGCCGTCGATAGTAACGGTCAGGCTTTGGGGCAGCCCCTCCGCCCAGTCCTTGTCGTTGTTCCCGCGTACGATATAAGTGTCCCCGTAGGATTGGATGGTTTCCACAATCGCTGGCGTGTTGATGTCACCGGCGTGGATGATGCAGTCCGCCGTGGCCAGTTCTGCCTTGACCTCCGGGCGCAGCAGGCCATGGGTGTCGGATAGAATTGCAACGTTAGTCATTGATTCTCCCTTTCCACTTCATTCAAAAGCTGCTGCATTGCCGTTTCAAAGGCCTCGTCCTGTGCATGGGTTCGCTTGGCGTGTCCCTTGAGCTGCCCACCGGAATTGCGGATTTTCTTAGCAGTGTGCCGCGCCAGCAGAAGTGCATCAATGTTGTCGTTGGTGTACTCCATGCCGTCTTGATGCAGCACCCGCGCCATGCGGGACAGGCACATGGCCGCAAGGCCGTAATCCTGCGTGATAACCAGATCACCGGGGTGCAGGAGATTGACCAGCGCAAAATCCACGCTATCAGTGCCCTTGGAGAAGGTCAATGTTGGCGCGCCCGACTTCTCAAAGATATGGGAGGTATCGCACAGCAGCAGGCATTCAATCTGATGTTCTCGGGCGATTTGGATTACGATGTCCGCCACTGGGCAGCCATCCGCGTCAATTAAAATTCGCATATTTGTGTTCCTTTAATAAAAATTGAGCAAATTTCTTAGGCATCCGCATACCTATCTGTTGCAAGGACAGCATTTTTTAGTGTGCCACAAATAACGTGTCTTCTTGTGGCATATCAGGCGAAGTATGTAAAACTATTGAATGTACAATTTTAAATACAACCCGCGTAAAGATATTTAGTCGTCAAAAATAAACTTTGCAATTCTGGCACTTGCTTTTTTTGTGGCAGTGAAGATATCTTCCTTCATCCAGTACGGTTTGCTTTCATTTTGATATGTGGAAACTAACGAACGCGCAATCGGATATGCACTATCAATATAGCCCGTTTTATCTTCAAGTTTTGTTGAGACCTTAGTTCTAAACCATTCATTACCGATTGATCTATTTATTTTTTCTTCAAGCAGAATTTTATTACCTAATTTATTCACGATACCTGCGAATTCTTCTTCGCCGCCAATCCCGGCATCCCTCCGAATTTCCTGAAGATTATTACCACTATACGGCATAATATGCTCAACATCATACTTAGCACCGAGAATAAAACTTATGCCCCTCTCTTTGGCAAAAAGATACTCGTTAAGATACACAAGCGTATTGCCGTCATAATCTTGTATTGCTGCCTCAATTGCTTCTTTTGTCCAGTTAGCACGGATATGTGTACCAAAGTCCTTCTTTATTTCCTCGGCAGAAATACTTTTATTGGCAAGCTTAACTTCCTCCCCAAATAAAAATGTTTTAAAATACTTGCTGGAATAGCCAACGTCAACAAGTTCAAGAAGTGTAAACAACCGCAGCATACTTTCGAGCACCGTATGAACCACTTCTTCTGTTACCTCATCTTCGTTAAATCTATAAAAATAACTTGCTAAAAATAGTTTTGTATTTTCGTTAAATTTTAACACCACCTTCATAAGAGGGTATTCCGAAACTTTTCTCCACACTTTCACCAAGTTGAGCATTCCAGCGCACATAGCAATGGGATTGCTAATGGGTACCTTATTAATCTCGGTAAAATACCTTCTTAAACCGGGAGTGGTAACGTTAATCGACCCAGTATCGCTAATAATTTCATTATTCACAGTTCGTGTGTAATACATGTGCTGCATCAGAATTGAGTTCATATTTGCAACGCCAATTTCGTCCAATTCGCTTATTTGCTCATTCAACTGCTTCCACAGTTCTGAAAACTCTCTTTGCCGCCCTATCTTTTCAGCTTCAGCATATAACTTTGCTGAAATAATATCCGAGTCATAAAGGGGCAATCCATCAGAATTAAGTGAGTTGAACATAGTAATAGCCTGTTCTACCTGCCAACTTTTTATTTCGATTACTTCACAATTCTCAGTAATCGATTTTGCAATGCTATTTAACTGAGAATCGGATAAATCGCTGAGTTTGTTGTGAAAGAATTTGTAATTGCGAAAAAAGTTTGAATATCTATTATCTTTTTGCTTGTATTTGATTTTTATTACATTTGCTTCAGCTCCGTCGTAATCTGTTGCTTGAAGAATAATTGCCAGTTCCGTTTTATACTGCTCGTTTATTGAGAAATTTTCTAGAATGATTGCACGATGGCAGATTTCGGCATCTCTAATTTGATCCGGCTTATCCGATATATCCTCCGTTTCTGCCTTGTAAAGAATCCCCATAATTCTTCTTCTGCGCTCTTGCAATCCCCGGCAAAGGCTCGCTGAGTCTTCATCACTTACGGTTTTTTCGATTGCAATATTTATTCGGACAAGTAACGCTTTCAGTAGCAATAAAAAGGTGGTAGTTCTTTGCTGTCCATCTATAAGCCCATATTTGGTATCATCATCTTGACAATTAATAATTATTGTTCCGAAAAAATACCTGTCCTTGCTGTCACATTCAGCAAAATCGTTTATGTCTTGCCACAGTTTGTCACAATTATCTACACCCCAAGAATAAGCGCGTTGATATTCCGGTATAGTGAAGACAGTATCTTCTTCAAGTTTTAAGTAATCTCCGATTTTCCGAAGTTTAGGTTCAATGTTTTTTGCCATAGTATAACCTCCAAATCACATATGTCATATCTTAACTTCACTTCAAATTATGTCATGCAATTATGATCGTTACTTTCCGATGTTAAAGCAAGTTTTGTCTGATGGATCGCACACCCTACCGCTATCCCAACCCCAGCTAAAGCAAAACCGCGCAGCTTTTCGCTGCACGGTTTCTAAATGCATTTCTGTTGGTACAGCATCAAGGCTTACCGTTTACTAATTATACCAATTTACTCCAGCGATAGCAAGAGTATCTGTCTATTCGACAGAGGCAACGGCTCACTCTATGATCTCCTGCACACGGCCGACCTGTCCGTCCTCCAGCATGACCTTGATGCCATGCGGATGGAAGCTGCTGTTGGTCAACAACCGCGCCACGATTCCCTCTGTGCGCTTTTCGGTGCGCTGGTCGGCTTTGAGCACGATGCTCACCCTTGCGCCGATGCTCACATCGGCTCGATTTTGTCCGTTCATCCTGCGTCCTCCCCTTTGATTGCCACTTTTATTACACCGGCCTGCTTGCCCTCAAAAAGACGGTACGCCGCTTCCATCTCCGACAGGGGAAATGTGTGAGTAATCAGCGGTGTAGTGTCCAGCTTGCCCTCTGCAATCAGGCGTAAGGTCTCAGCGCAGTCGCAGCCGTCCACGCCGCCGGTCTTGAAGGTCAAGTTTTTGCCGTACATCTCCGGCAACGGCAGCGTCTGGGGGCCGTTGTACAGTGCTACCACCGTCACGATGGCGTTGGGGCGGGCGTTCTGCCACGCCATGCGGAACGTCTCCTCTGTGCCCGCCACCTCTAGCACCACGTCGGCTCCGCCGTGGTCGCTGTGCTCCGCCACAAATTCCGCCAACTGCTCCGGCTCCACGGTCAGCACGTTGGGATAGTGCTCCCGCACAAACTGGAGGCGGTACGGGTCTTTTTCGCAGACGATGATGCGTTTGGGGCTGTGGAGCTGGACGCAGAGCAGGGTGCAAATGCCCGTGGGACCCGCGCCCAAAATCAGCACCGTGTCCTCCGGGGTGATTTCCGAAATGCGAGCCGCCCAAAATCCGGTTGCCAGCACATCGCCCACAAGCAGCGCCTGACGGTCGGAAACACCATCCGGAATGCGATTCAGCCCCTGGTCGGCGTAGGGCACACGGACATATTCCGCCTGTCCCCCGTCGATGCGGCAGCCCAGCGCCCAGCCTCCGTTAGGGTCAGTGCAGTTATTTACAAAGCCATGCTCGCAGAAAAAGCACTCACCGCAGAAGGTTTCCACGTTTACCGTCACCCGGTCACCGGGGCGCACGGTGCATACGGCGTCGCCCACCGCCTCCACCACGCCCACCATCTCGTGCCCCACGGTAATGCCGGGCACCGCCCGGGGCACGGAGCCGTGCTTGATGTGCAGATCGCTGGTGCAAATGCTGGATAGCGTCACTCGCACAATGGCGTCCCGCTGGTGCAGAAGCGTGGGCTTCGGCTTGTCTCGCAATTCAAATTTCCCCTGTGAAACGTAGGTATAAGCCAGCATTGCCGCTCTCTCCTTCATGATTCTCCGCATTGGAATCGTTCCTTCTTTTACTTACGCCAGCCCAAAATATTTCTCGAAGAACTTTTGTAGCTTCTCAATGACCGTCTGCTTTTTGGCGTCTCTGCCGCCGCCAAAGCGAGAAACCGGCGGAAGAATCCGATCAATGTCCGTGCCGGTGGTTTTCAGCGTGCCGTCCCGGAAGGAGTTGTCCAAAAACTTTTTCGTTTCCTCCGGCTTTAGCTTCTGCTCATCAATAATGGTGGTCATGTCCGTTTCCTGCTGCTGCCGGACAAACCTCTGCCAGTCGCTATTCACATCGGTATCCGCGTTGATGGTGGCAATAAAGCCCTCAATCAGCTCCTTCTTGGAGCGTAGCTGCAAGCTGGACTTGATGGCCTTATCAATGGAAACCAGAATCTCCTTGTCTTGACAGTTGGACTGATGGTACTTGGCCACCAGCATCAGAATGTAGTCGATATTGACCTCCACCTGCTTGACAAGCTCCATTTCAAAGACCACATCGTCCAGAA
>CAYQRI010000006.1:40673-46455 GCA_964420085.1 uncultured Ruminiclostridium sp. | reverse complement strand
TCAGATGTAAAGAAGAATAGAAACCATCGAAACGCCAAGGGGCATTGGAGATGGCAACCACCTAAATTTTGCCTTGTCGAGCTATGAAGGGAATAAGAGGTTCACTCGCCCGGCACAGTTCCTATGTCAGCTATATACTATCAAATATTGACAGCTTTGTCAATTGGATGGAATCCCTTAATGGACACGGTAAGAAATGAAAGGGAGCATAGAAATAAAGGGGCAAAAAAAGCCTATAACCATGGTGGTTACAGGCTTTTTTGTGACGGAGATAGTGAGAGCTGGCCTCTAGTGTGCGGTATCATCCGAAAATATAATGCTTGCAAGTCTCCCACCACTCCACCACCTTGAAGCGGACTTCATAGGTCGGAGCTTCCTCAGAAAGCAGCGCATAGTCCTCGCCCGAAAGCCCCACGGCTTGGGCGCTTTCCTCCGTCACGGCCGACATACACAGAGAGGGGAACACCACACACCACCAGTTTTTTCCTAAGCCATCCCCAATCACGATACGCAACGCTTGATACTCTCCGGCAGGCAGGGAAAGATCCTCGTATTGCCGGGTGGAAAACCAGGTCTCATCCAGCGAAACATGAGCTGTGTAGGAATATCCTTCCTCGAAAATGACCTCCGAAGCCGTATATGCCAAGTCAGTCAGATGCGCTGCCAAAATCGCTTCGGTCTCTGCCTTGGTTTCTTCGCCCGAAAGCAGGGTGTCCACCTGCGATAAAATGCGATCCCGTACCTTCAGCTTTAACGCTTGGTCTGCCGGAGAATCGGAATTTGCCAGAACATGAAGGCGAATCACCTGCTCTGCCAAATGCTGTTGCTGTGCTTCTGCCCATAGGGTCATGCAAATCAAAAGCCCGCAGCAGAGGGAGAGAATGCGCCGCAGGGGAATGCGATGACAGAAAGTAAGTACATTTTTCATGATAAAACACCGTCCACTTTTGTAATTAGCAAAAGTATGGACGGTGTTTTTCAGTATTATACACAACAAGAAGAAAGAAAATCGAAGTGGGGGGGGAGCGGTGTTGTCAGGAAAACCTCGGGGTAGGTCTCCTGTAGCTGCAAAAGTGCGGCCTTTGCATCTGATTCTTGCTCAAATAATCCAAAAACAGTAGGACCGCTGCCGCTCATCGCCGCACCCAAAGCACCCATACGGATCAGGGAAACCTTGATGGCTTCAATTTCCCTTTGCTGCTGAGGCGGCAAAACAAGCTCAAAGACATTGAACATACGCCGTGCCACCTCCAGCAGAGAGCCGCTTTCCAGAGCGGCAAGCATTCCCTTGGTATCCGGTCGCAGGCGATGCTTTTTTTTGTCCCAAGCTCGGAATAGGGCAGGCGTGGAGATGGAAAAGTAGGGCTTACAGAGAACGATGTAGCATGGGGGCAGAGAGGGGAGCGGCGTCAAAATTTCGCCCCGCCCCTCCGCAAGTGCGGTTCCGCCCAAGACGCAATACGGCACATCTGAGCCGACTTCTGCCCCAAGCTCTGCCAGCGCTTGGGGAGAAAGTCCGGCACCTGTGAGTGTATTTAAACCACGCAGGACGGCGGCGGCATCGCTGCTGCCGCCCGCTGTGCCCGCACAAACGGGAATGTTCTTTTGAATGCCAATATGCAGATCGGAAAGGCGCTGCTTTGTTTTGCGGCGAAAGGCAAGGGCGGCGGCAACCGCCAGATTGCTTTTGTCGTTTGGCAAATAGCGCAGGCCAGATTCCGCCCGAATGCCACCCCGACGGTTGGGATTCAACGTCAAAGTATCGCAGAGGGAAACCGATTGCATGACCATTTGCATTTCATGATAGCCGTCCGGTCGTGTGTGCAAAATATCCAAGGTGAGGTTGAGCTTCGCCGGAGCGGACAGCGTCAGCGTATTCACCGAATTTTACGCGCTTCCAGATAGAAGCGTTTGTCGTTGGCTTCTCCCATAGAGAAGGTCTTGCGTGGGAGTGCCCCGTCGAAAATGACGGTGGGGAAGAGCTGATCCTTTCCCATGGGGGGCAGCAGGAAACCAATGCTGTTCGGCTGGGCGGAAAGTGACGCAACCACGTCCTCACCATGGATATAATCGATTTTTCCGCCGTGCTCCTCCAAATAGCGATCCAAGAAGCTTTGCAGGGTGCCGACCTCTAGTTGAGCGGTGGGGTTGGGCACCGTGACGACGCCCTGCGTTTCCCCAAACCGATAGCGAATTTGATGCCCTTCGCCCTCGCCCTCGTGGGCGCCGGGATAGGCTGCAAGGAAATCACGCAGCAGTGCTTCCGGCTCTACCTCAAACAGCACCCGATGAATGGCTTCAAACTCCAAGGAATCGTCGTGCAGGTTCACAAGCTCCACCAAGGCATAGCGTGCCGGATGCGTTTCACGCTCCGCCTCAGACAGCGTGGGCTTCAGTTCCTCCCAGCAAGCCTTGGCAGTCGCCAAGGAGTGGTTGCCGTCGCCCATGGCAAAGGTCAAAACAGGCTTACCCTCGGCGTGGTAGAAGTCCGCAAACCGCTGGGGGTCGGCAAGGGCGGTGAGCTTTTCCTCGACCTCCTTGACCTGACTGTCTGTCAGACGATGCCCCTTGATTTGACCGCCGTCCTCCATCAGTGTGGTGGCGTAGAGCATCGACAGCTTTTCCTTCTTGGCGAGCGGCAAAAGCGGCTCGATGATGGACTTGTCGGGGTCGTCGATCAAAACCATGATATGGGGCAGCTCGATGGGGGCACCCTTCCGCACCCTCATGCGGGGGGGGATACGGGAGAGAACGGTACCCTCTGTGGCACGAATCGGGGTACCGGAGCCTTTTTCGTAGCTATATTGCTCCAAATCCAGCTTGCCGACCAGACCAAGACGGGTCTTGCCGTTTTGTAGCTTCCGCTCCACAAAAATCAAAGCGTTTTCGGTGGTTTGCAGACGATCTTCTTCTAAATAGGCGGTCATGGTCTGCTGGATTTTTTCGATTTCCTCCGCCACGTTTTCTGACTCCAGCTTGCTTTCCGGCAGAATCAGACGCAGGGTAGAGGGAGCTTCTCCGACGTAGGCATCGACGCGTTCCCAATATTCTGGCTGAGAGGTATACTGGTCACAGGCCACAACGGCCCACTTGCTCAGACCGCAGTCGTGCGGAAGAAGGATATCCGCAGGGGAAAAGGCAATCTTCATCATTTCATTCTCCATTTCTGTGATGTGATAGGGTACCTGTTGCGGAACAGGGATAGGTCAAAATTTACAGCTGCTCAAACAGAAGAGGCATCAGGACGGCGGCGCCGGCTTCGTAGCTGGGACCCAATTCGCCAGAGGCTTCGCAATAGGGAAGGCCTGCGCCCGTATCCTTGCGGCTGTCATACAGAAGATAGGGGACGGGATCGGCATCGTGACCACGGGTTGCCGTCAGGGTTTTGTGGTCGGAGAGAACCAAGAGACGATAGTCGGTGCCCTCTGCCTCCAATGCCTTGGTCAGCGGTGCAATGACACGGCTGTCCAGCCAGTCGATGGCCTGCAGCTTGCCCTCCAAATCACCGTTATGGGTGCATTCATCGGGGGCTTCCACATGGACGGCAACAAAGTCCTTGCCGCCACGCAGCTCAGCCAGAGCGGCTTCCACCTTGCCTTCATAGTTGGTGTCCAGCTCGCCCGTGGCGCCCTCGACCTCCCGAATGTCTAAGCCGGAAAGACGGGCGATGCCAAAGCACAGCGGGACAGCGGAAATGACTGTGCCGGTTTTGTGATATTTTTCCCCAAAGGACTCCAAGGCGACGGCACTGCCCTCTGCCCAAAACCAAATGCCGTTGGCGGGCAGCTTGCCCTCGGCACGTCGCTGCTCATTGATGGGATGGTGGTTTAAAACCTCATGTGCCAGCGCCATTAAATCCTTCAAAATGGCGGCGTTTTCGCAGCCGGAGGGCAGCAGACTGCCGATTTGCTCGCCCAGATGGTCATGGGGCGGAATCAGCGCAATACCGGTGATGTTGGCAGCGGACTGCACGGCGATATGGCGGAAGGAAGGGGCAGGATACACCACCATGCCTGCCTTTTGTGCCGCCTCTCGGAAGGTCTCATTTTCGAACAAATCAGTAATGAGCTGAATGGACTGCTCTGCTTCGATGGAGCCGCCGGAATGAGAGAGGATTTTCTTTTCCGAAAACGGCAGGTCGCTGTCTTCGTAGGCAACCATGTTGCAGCGGTAGGATACATCGCCCGGCTTGAGGGCAATGCCTGTTGCGGCGGCCTCTAAGGGGGAACGTCCTGTGTAGCAGACCTTGGGGTCTGCGCCGAAAATAGACAAAATGGCGGTGTCGCTGCCAGCCGGTAGACCTGCGGGGCAGTTTATCACCTTGCCTACCTCGCCCTTTGCGGACAAGGCATCGAGCGTGGGGATGCTTGCTGCTTGCAAGGGGGTCTTGTTCCCAAGGGAGGGGACGGGATTATCCGCCATACCATCTCCGATAATTAAAATGTACTTCATGGAGTCTCCTTGTGTTTTATCGTTATTTTTCCGGTGGGATTTCGGTTGGACAGATGAAGTCCCATCTGCTTTTTTGTTCGGGTAAGGTGCTTTGCTGTGCTTCTAAAAGCTTTAAAATGAGGGTGTTGGAGAGCAGAAAGCCTTCCGGCGTGAAATGCCAGCGGTGGTCGGACTGCTCCGTCCAGTGGTGGCGTTCAAAGCACTCCAGCGTGCGGGCGAGCGGCTCGAAATTCAGCCCAAATTTCCGCCGGTATTCCCATTCCTCTATGCCACGCAGGGTACGCATTCTCAAAAGAATGTATTCCCTCGCACGCTCTGCCATGCCGATTGCCTCGGCGGAGTCGAGCAAGGCGTCTTCCTCTGCAATATTTTGCAGGTAGCAGTCCAAATCTCGGCGGTAGGCGTATCGCTTGCCGCCCAAATAAGAGTGGGCACCGGGACCAAAGCCGACGTATTCTCGACCCATCCAGTATTTCAGGTTGTGGCGGGATTCCCGTCCGGTTTTGGCAAAGTTAGAAATTTCATATTGGCGATAGCCTGCTTTTTGCAGAAGTTCCACCGCCTTCAAATAGAAATCAGCTTGGGTATCGCCGTCGGGCAGACGGTCACCCTGTTCGACACGCAGCGCCAAGGGCGTGTTGTCTTCCACCTTCAGCCCATAGCAGGATAGGTGCTCAGGGTTGAGGGCAAGGGCGGCTTCCAACGTAGCGATCCAAGCGTCCATCGTCTGGTCAGGCAGACCATAGATGAGATCAAGACTCAGATTCTGCATTTTTGCCTTCCGAATATCTGCCACCGCCTGCTCTACCTGGCGTGGGGTGTGGATGCGATGGATACAGCGCAGGGTTTGCGGATCGGCGGACTGCATTCCCAAGGAGATGCGGTTGACGCCCGCACGACGCAGACGGGCGATGTCACGCTCCTGCACGCTGTCCGGGTTGCACTCCACAGTGATTTCCGCCTGCTTCAGTACAGATAAATGCCGCTGCAAAAACACCAAAAGCTCTCGCAGTCGTTTTTCACCATAATAGGAGGGGGTGCCGCCCCCGAAATAAATACTATCCACCGGACGACCCTTTAAACGGGGCAGAAAGCGTTTCAGATGAGAAAGGAGTGCTTTTTGATAGAGATCCATTTCTTCTTCACGCCCTGCCAGAGAGTAAAAGTCGCAGTAGTCACACTTGCTTTTACAGAAGGGAATGTGGATATAGATACCGAGAACATCGGCCACGGAAATTCCCCCAATCCGGCGGCTAAGAGCCGCTGCTAATATCGAGACTATACGCTACTGGATAAACCCACTTAGCTTCCCAAGGGGGGAGTGGTGGGT
>CAYQRI010000006.1:662-40573 GCA_964420085.1 uncultured Ruminiclostridium sp. | reverse complement strand
TAACCATAGGTTTGTATGTTGCGGCCAAAGTGCCGCTGCTCATATCGAGAGGATACGCTACTGGATAAACCCACTTAGCTTCCCAAGGGGGGAGCGGTGAGTTAACCATAGGTTTGTATGTTGCGGCCAAAGTGCCGCTGCTCATATCGAGAGGATATCCTCCCCTACAGGTGTATTATACGCATTTTTTTCCCATATAGCAAGCCGACAATTTAACGACAAAAAACCTTTTTCATCGTGATTCCAATGAAATCGCTTCAATAGAACACAGCGGAAAAGGTTTTTTGTCGTCTATATGGGAGAGGCTTTGCGCCTCCCGCTGGGCTGCTTCGTGTGTGGCTGAATACCGCTTAGTGCCGCACCAAAATGAGTATCATGCTCATGAGCAGCAAGATCAAGCAGGCGGGGATCGTGTATTTACAATAGCGCTTCCAGGAAATCCGCTGTCCCTCCCGTGCGGCGATGGCAAGACCCGTGACATTGGCAGAAGCGCCGATGGGCGTGGCAATGCCGCCGATATCCGTGCCCTTGGAAAGCGTCCATGTCAAGGTGTGCAAATCCATCCCCGGTACCTCTGCTATGGCGGTGATGACGGGCACCATAATCGTAGCGATGGGAATGTTATCCACAAAGGCAGAGGCCATGGCGGTAAACCAGATGAGAAGCACCACCATCATGGTGGGATTTTCTCCACTGAGCGTCACAAGAATCTGCGCCAAATTCTGCAAAAAGCCAAAGTGACCCAGACCGCTGACCGTTAAAAACAAGCCCAGAATAAAGCCGATGCTCCCCCAATCCACGGAACGCAGCAGAAGCTTGCGCTGCTTGGCAATCAGCAGGCTGCCCGCAGCGACCAAAAGACCGATGGTCGGCATGGTGAAGCCGGTTATCGTATGGGTCATCAGCAGGATAAGTACTATGCCAAACAGGGTGACAATGGCACCAAAGCGTTTGCGGTCGGTGATGGCATCCTCTGGATTGAGGTCAATCAGCTCCGGTGCTTTTTCCGTGATGCCGTCCCCCAGCTTTCGACGGAAGCAGATATAAAAATACGGCAGGATAAACAAAAGCCCCAAAAGACAGATGGTGCCGTTATTGACAATAAAATCCCAAAAGCTGAGACCCAGAGAGGTGCCCAGAATGATATTAGGAGGATCACCGCTCATGGTAGCGGCGCCGCCTAGGTTCGCAGTGAAAATCTCACCGATGATCAGCGGCACCGGATCGAACTTCAAAAGCTGTGCGATATGTACGGTGACAGCCACCAAAAATAAAATGACGGTGATGCTATCCACAAACATCGATAAAACAGCAGAGAGCAGCATGAAGGACATCATGAGCAGCATGGGCTTGTAATGAAAGGATTTTGCAAGGCGCAGGGAAATCCAGTCGAAAAAGCCCACTAGACTCATTTCCTCCGCCAAAATCATCATGCCGGACAGAAAAAATATGGTACTCCAGTTGATGCCGGTATTCAGCTCTGTAACACCGCCATAGGCAAACCAAAATTCTGTGTTGAAAAAGCTGTCTAAGCTGAGTGCCTCAAAAAAAGCCTGGATCTGTCCTGTGAAGAGCAGCAGCAGGAGCATTCCGCCGCCTGTGAGCAGTGCAATGGTATGGCGGGCGTATTTTCCCCAAAGAATGTGAATGAACATGAAAATAAAGATGGCGAGAGCGAAAAGCTGGCCGATCATAGCATCCCTCCGAAAGATGATAAAATAGAGAAGCGCATAAGCGCATTAGTAGCGCATTAAAATCATCACCATGCTGATAGCAATGATGATAACCGTTGCCGGAGCCGAATATTTACAATAGCGTCCCCAAGAAATAGGGTGTCCGTTTTTGGCGGCAATCGCTGTGCCCGCCACATTGGCAGAGGCACCGATGGGCGTGGCGCTGCCGCCGATATCCGTGCCCATCGACAGCGTCCATGCCAAGGTGTTCAGGTCAACTCCGGTGGTGGCGGACAGCGAGGTGATTACCGGTACCATTGTAGCAGCAAAGGGAATGTTATCCACAAAGGCAGAGGCGACGGCGGAAAGCCAGAGGATGACCACGATCATCATCGTAAGATTCCCGCCCGTGATTGTTCCAATCCCGTTTGCCATTGCCTGCAAAACGCCGGTTTCCTCCAAGCCGCTGACTGTGACGAACAGACCCATGAAAAACAGCAGTGTTTTCCAGTCTACCCGATGGAGCAAAACGAGCGGCTTTTTGCTGGTTCCCAAGGTCAGGATGGCGGATAGGACACCCACGGCAGCCACCGTCAGTCCCGTTTGGGCGTGGGTGATGAGCAGAAAAACCGTCAGCAAGAAGATCAGCACGCTGACGGCGAAGCTTGAGAGCTTGGTAATGCAGTCTCGTGGGTTAAGCGCCATGGCTTTTTTTTGCTCCACCTCATTCACGGTTCCGATTTCCTTGCGGAAGCAGAAGTAAAAATAAGGGATGATAACCACCAGCCCCACCACTGCGATGAGTCCTGTATTTTGCAGAAAGTCCCCAAAGTTTAGGCTCAAGGCTGTGCCAATGATAATATTGGGCGGATCACCGCTCATGGTGGCAGAGCCACCGAGGTTTGCGGTGAAGATTTCCGCAATAATCATGGGGATTGGGTCAAATTTTAAAAGATGACCGAGGTTTACCGTCGCTACGGCCAAAAATAGGATCACGGTGATGCTGTCGATGAACATGGAAAGGACAGCGGATAAAATCATAAAGCTGATGAGCAGCGGAGCGGGCTTATAGTGTACCAATTTGGCCAGCCAAAGACAAAGCCAATCGAAAAAGCCCACATCGCTCATGCCTTCCACCATAATCATCATACCTGCAATGAATAGGATGGTGCTCCAGTTGATGCCAACATTGAGTTCGCTTACGGGGTTGTGCCCCACATACCAGAAGGTTGGCTCCAGCATACTTTGCAGGCTGAGTGAAATCCAAACCGCAGAGCCGCTGTGCATGATGCCAAGGAAGACAACGACGATGGTGAGTCCACCCGCAATCAGAGCGATCAAGTAGCGTGGGATTCGATCGCGCACAATCTCGATGAACATAATAATGAAAATAAGGACGGCGGCAAGCTGACTGAACATTTCAAATTCCTCCTAAGAGAGAAGGGGAAGGGAAGGTGGCGTCTCTCTTTGATTGATCCGGTCTCGTCATAGTTTAGTGGTCAAAGCGGAAAAGGATACCGATTTTTTTATATCTGCGCCGTGCAGAAGTATAAATTGACACACTATTGACAATATGTAGACATAATTTGGAGTAGAAGAAAAGGGGGCAGAGATCAGGGAAGCACTGCCCTCAGTCAAAGCACACTTGAAAAGGGATAATCGGTTAAGACAGCCCCTTTTCAAACGTGTTTTGCGATTTGGTCTCTCTGCAAGGGGTGGAGTCCGTGCCACCCCTTGCAGAGAGTTGTGAAATGAAACGTTTCTGTTTTTTAAACTTCGTCGTGCAGGAACGCATCAAATTTGCAGAGCTGGTCACAGACACCGCAGCCTACGCATTGGGTCGGATCAACAACCGCTTTTTTGTCCTTCCAAGAGATGGCAGGACAACCAATTTTCATACAGAGCTTGCAGCCCTTGCATTTTTCGGGGTCAACGGCGTAGGCAGGCTTTTTTGCCACGCTCTTGAGCAGCACGCACGGACGGCGTGTGATAATGACGGACGGCTCGTCCGCAGCCAGCTCCTCCACAACGGCTTCCTCTGTTGCCTGAAGGTCATAGGGATCAACCACACGCACCCGACGGATGCCCATGGCACGGCACAGGGTTTCCAGATCAATCTGGCCGGCAGGCTCACCACGCAGATTTTTGCCGGTGGTGGGGTTGTGCTGGTGTCCTGTCATGCCTGTGATGGAGTTATCCAAAATGATGACAGTAGAATTGCTCTGGTTATAGGCGATGTTTGCCAGTCCCGTCATGCCGGAGTGCATAAAGGTCGAATCGCCCAAAACGGCGACGGTTTTCCCTTCGCTCTCCTGCCCCAAGGCTTTGTTGAAGCCGTGAACCGAGCTGACGGATGCACCCATACACGCACAGGTTTCGATGGCATACAGGGGCGCATAGGCGGCGAGGGTATAACAGCCGATATCACCCAGCACCGTGACCTTGTGCTTTGCCAAGGTGTAGAACAGGCCTCTGTGGGGACATCCGGCACACAGGACGGGCGGACGGGGCGGAACCGTTTCGTCCAAGGAAACGGCGGGACGGTCAAGACCTTCGAGCGCCTTTGCAACCAGACCTTGGGAAAACTCCCCGATGAGGGGCATTTTATCCTTGCCGACAACCTCCAAACCCAGATTGCGGCAATGGGTTTCGATGATGGGGTCCAATTCCTCCAAGACGATCAGGGTGCCGACCTTGGCGGCGAAATCGAGAATTTTTTGACGGGGCAGAGGATTGACTAAGCCCAGCTTTAAAATCGATGCCTTTTCACCAAAGACCTCACGGGCGTATTGGTAAGAGGACGAGGAGGTAATGATACCAAAGGAGGTATCCTCACCCAGCTCCAAGCGATTGAGGGGTGTGGTTTCGGCGAAGGCGGTCAGGGCCTCGGTGCGTGCCTCTACGATGGGATGACGGGGGCGGGCATTGCCCGGCACCATCACATATTTGGCAATGTCCTTTTCATAGGGACGGGTGGGCAATTCTGCCCGCTCACCGATCTCCACAATGCTCTGCGAATGGGAGATGCGGGTGCAGAGCTTGAGGAATACGGGGGTGTCGAACTCTTCAGACAGGGCGAAGGCATCCTTTGCAAATTGCAGGGCTTCCGCAGAGTCGGCCGGCTCCAGCATGGGGAGCTTGGCGGCCACGGCATAGTGACGGGAATCCTGTTCGTTTTGCGAGGAGTGCATCCCGGGGTCATCGGCCACGCAGATGACCATGCCGGCGTTAATGCCGGTGTAGGAGATGGTGAACAGGGGGTCGGCGGCGACGTTTACGCCGACGTGCTTCATGACGCAGGCACTGCGCTTTCCGGCGACTGCTGCACCAAAGGCGACCTCCATGGCCACCTTTTCATTGGGAGCCCATTCGCAGTAAATTTCGGGGTACTTTGCTGCTTCCTCCGTGATTTCGGTACTGGGTGTACCGGGGTAACTGGAAATTAAGGCACAGCCTGCTTCGTAAAGTCCACGAGCGGCCGCCGCATTTCCCAGCATCAATTTCTTCATAGGGAAAACCTCTTTCTGGGATAGTTTGCCGGAAATCCGGGGCGGATATATAATCCATCCTTGGGGGATGGCACGGCGTTTTGATGGGTGTCAAATAAGCCTCGTTCCTAGGATACCATTACTTTGGCGGTTCGTAAACCGATTTTTTGAGAAATCTTTCTTATTCCAAATTCTTTTTCCAAAAGACTTGCAAAACTACAAATTACGCAAAAACTGACGCTTCTATTGTCATAATTTGTCGAAACTTGCGTACCTATCGTTCCCATTTTTTTGTAAATTCGTCTTGAGTTTTCTGTCCCATTGTGGTAAATTATGGATGACCGGTCGAATTGCCTTGTGTGGATTGTCCATAGAAGTTTCACCTGCACCGTGCACCATTACCTGCACGGTGCAGGAGAAGTACTCTTTTTATGGCATCTGTAAGGAGAACATATCACAACTCAAAAACGTGGAAAACAGGGGAGATGAGCCTTGTTCGTCTGCCTCGGGGGGAGAATATACACATGGAAACTATGAAAACAATCCTAATTGCTGATAGCAACGATGAATTCCGCTCTACCCTAATGGATACATTGAAAAATGAACAGGACCTGGAGGTTATCGCACAAACCGCAGACGGCGAAGAAACCATTCAGCTCGTGAAGGATCTCAATCCAGACGTTTTGGTCATGGACTTGGTTTTGGGACACATGGATGGCTTTGATGTTCTGCAGGAGGTGAGTGGGCTACCTGTGAGTATTTTGGTTGTATCCGGCTTTGCTAAGGGGTGTATGGCAGATCAGGTGGCCCTGCAAGGTGGGGATTACTACATGATGAAGCCTTGCAGAATCACCTCCGTCGTGGAGCGCATTCGCCTGCTTGCCAATCAGCATTGGACAAAGGAGGACGGAGAAGGGCTGGAGGAAACAGAGCTTCGGCAGAATCTGGAAGCAAACGTCACTGCCATTATCCATGAAATCGGCGTACCCGCCCATATCAAGGGCTACCAGTATCTGCGAGAGGCCATCATTATGACCGTGCTGGATATGGACATTATTAACGCCGTCACAAAGGTGCTTTATCCTGAGGTTGCAGAAAAATTCGGCACCACTGCCTCCCGTGTGGAGCGTGCCATTCGCCATGCCATTGAGGTCGCTTGGGATCGCGGAGACTTGGACACCCTGCAAAAGTACTTCGGCTTTACGGTTTCCAATTCCAAGGGCAAGCCTACCAATTCGGAATTCATTGCGATGATTGCGGATCGGCTGGTTTTACAACGAAGACAGGGGTAATATATAAAGGAATTTGAAAGCATTGCTGAAAATGTTATGATAAAACGCAAAAATAAGTTGACAAACCCACTTTGGGTCTGCTATACTGAACACCGTAAAACAAAGTAGGAAGGTTCCGCCTGCCTCACCTCCCGCATCAAGCGAAGGGGTTGATACGGTTAAGCAGCAGCCCTCAGTGGGTGCCGTTTTATCCTTTTTTGTGCGGATACCTTTCCAAAAGGTATCTATTTTTTTGTATCTGATTATAGGAGGTGCGTTCACCATCGCTAATACGGCTCATCAAATCAATGAAGAAATTCACGACAAGGAAGTTCGTCTGATTTCCGACAAGGGCGAACAGCTTGGTATTGTGTCCATCGCAGACGCTATGGGTAAAGCCAACGAGGCGGAGTTGGATCTGGTTAAGATTTCTCCCAACGCCGTTCCCCCCGTCTGTAAGCTCATGGACTATGGAAAATATCGCTTTGAACAGACCAAGCGCGACAAAGAAGCTAAGAAAAATCAGCGGATCGTGGAAGTCAAAGAAGTGCGTATGTCTCCGGGAATTGACGTGAACGATTTCAATGTCAAGGTTCGCAATGCCCAGCGGTTCCTCGCAGATGGAGACCGGGTCAAGGTTGCTGTTCGCTTCCGTGGCCGAGAAATGGCACACACCGAAATCGGCAGACGTCTTTTGGAAAAGTTCTCCGAAGCGTGTGCTGAGGTGGCAACCATGGACAAGGAGCCAAAGCTGGACGGACGCCATATGACTATGTTCTTGTCTTCCAAGCAAAGCAAGGATACCAAAAAGTAAAAATCTACGAAGGAGTTTTTCGCTATGCCTAAAATTAAAACGCACAGCGGCGCTAAAAAGCGCTTTAGCCTCACAAAATCCGGAAAAGTGAAGCGTTCTCATGCCAATAGACGTCACCTTCTGAACGGTCATGGTAAGACGACGAAGTCAAAGAGACATCTCCGTTCCGGCGCTTATGCAGATAAGACCAACGAGTCTACAGTTAAGCGTATGATTCTCTACAAATAAGAATAGGAGGGCTTTAGAAAATGGCAAGAGTTAAAGGCGCAATGATGACGCGCAAAAGAAGAAATAAAATCCTGAAGATGGCCAAGGGCTATTGGGGTGCAAAGTCTAAGCACTTTAAGATGGCTAACGAGCAGGTCATGAAGTCCCTGACTTACGCCTATGTCGGTCGTAAGCAGAAAAAGCGTAACTTCCGTCAGCTCTGGATTACCCGTATCAGCGCAGGCTGCAAGATGAACGGCATGAACTATTCTAACTTCATGCACGGTCTGAAGCTTGCCGGTGTGGAGCTGAACCGCAAGATGCTGTCCGAGATGGCAATCAGCGATAAGGCTGCCTTCACTGCTCTGACCGAGCTGGCAAAGGCTAAGCTGGCTTAAAAAAGTGCGGCTTCTATCATAAAGACTGCGTAAAACCACGCTGTAGAATGTAAATTCTATGGCGTGGTTTTTGTTGTAAAAACAATATATTTTATATTGTCGTTACTCCGGTTATATTGGTTTGTGTTGTATGTTCTAAAATCGGAATAAAGGTTATGTTGTTTGATTATAAAGTGAGATGAAAACATTGCGGAAAGAAAGACTATTTTTGAAGCTTGCATAAGATGCTATTTTGAATGAGCATATCAGCGGAAAGGGGAATTTTCTAAGGCGAAATAGCCTCAAATACTGAGAAAGGCTGTTGCGGCAAACGCAGAAAACATTCAATTAGTTGCTGAGGCTCAGTAGTTAATTTCCAGTGATTTAGGGCATACATATGTGCAAAGAGCGTTGGTTGAAACTGTTGCCTGCGATTTGGATTTATTGGAAAAGGCAAATTTGAAGAATGCGGTTTCTATTTCGGAGGTAAAGGAAGATGGAAGCGTAACATACGAAGTTCCCTTTGAAGGTTCGGGAATTGTGGACTATATTCAGGTTGCGGAAGATAGTGCAGGAAATGTTGTGTTAAATATCAGAGAAGGCACCAAAGAAAATGAGCTGATCTATATGACGGACGGTCGAGTTATTCTTGATGATTATGAAGTTACAATGGATACGCCAGATGTTTCGAATTTAGCGGCATCGACTTCTCTGCCCGTTGTAGCTCCGAGAGCTGGTGCATATACCAGAACATTTGGAATTTCACTCCCACATGGGACTTCGAGTATTGGTTCCATGTACACTTACAAAGATAACTATCAGGGACCTACTCTTTCTTTGGGACAAGCTATTGGGAGCATTGCTCTCAGTGTTCTTATCTCTGTGGTTACAGCTAAATTCAAAGCGGCACTTAGCGTTGCAATTGGCAGTTTAACTCAGTCCTTGGCGGCTGCCATTATAACCGATTCACTTTCTTTTTCTGATCAAAACCTTGCCCTGTTAGCAACTACATATTCCAGTTCTGACGCAGTTGGTCTTAGAGCCTATGAATATGCACTCAGAGGCAACGATTCCCTCTATTCCGAATGGATTTATGCGATTGACCTTATCCCCAAGGTTGGACCTGGTCAGGCAGGTTCGCCGCATCATTTCGGGGCAAAGAAAATCACGCAAGCGACGTAAACTGGTTACATTGTATTTTGTATCCTCGATAGGAGTCTTCAAGAGGGGTTGTATGAAAAAATTTTGGAAAAAGTTGAGCAGAGTTGAGATTTTTGGGATTTGCATCTTATTGCTGCTGGTTCTAAATATTGTGTTTCTATGCGTAACTACATGGAAACTGAAGCAACAAGGGTCAGAGCTTTGGGAGCTGCAGGCACAAAGCTATCGATTGCAAAATCGTGCGGAGGGTGCAGACTATTGGTTGGGGCTGGATCAAAAGGAGTTCATTCGTTCCTATGAGATCGCCTATGGTTTCCATGGAACGGAGAAGGACACGCTTTCTGCTTTGGTGACGGTGAAGCCGAAGGAGGAGCTTTTGGACGGTACGGCAGCGTTGCAGCTCAAGGGAAAGGTTGTCCCTATGGAAAAAGTCGGAGGAGCATTTGAGGTGACCCTTGAACTGCCTGTTGCAGAGGAGGATGCGGTTCTTGGAATGATTTTTTCAGGAAAAACCGTCGAACAAACTGCCAAGCTGTATTGGCCACTCTCTCCCAGAGAACAATTTACTTTCCAATTTGCTTCTACCGTTACTATAGGGATCGATACAATCCAGTTAGATCAGGATCAAGTAGCCCGCTCCGGCAAGATTACCACGACGATCTCTGCTTTACGTTCTTTGGGCGGGCGGATAGAAAAATTGACGCTGATTCCTTATCTGGATGGCATACCGCAAACAGAGCAAGCAAAGCCTATCCTCTTTAACCCCCACTATCACGGGGATCTCACGGTCAAGGTTCCTATTCGTGCTACAATCCCTCGTGCCAGCACCATGCAGTTCATCATAGAGGCGGTAGACAGCAATGGATTTTTGTACCGCCACTGGGCGTTGGAGAGGAACAATCTGCCGGTTGCTGCGAGGTCTAATATCAAGACAGAGGTATTCAATAGCAAGGGAGTATTCCTCTTTACACTGTGACGGCTTGGACCTGACCTTGGGCGAATGCTTCTCCGCACCGAAGATTGATGCCTTGGAGCAGAAAATGAAATAATGAATGTTCCGTAGACAAAAAAATAGGCGGTTACCTAAAAAAGGTAACCGCCTATTTTTTTATCTACGGACAGCTGGTAGATTTCTTAGTGCAGGAAATTGCTGGGGTCTACCGAGGTGCCATACTCCCGCATTTCAAAATGCAGGTGGCTGGGTGCGGCACTTTCGGAAATCGCCGAGGTGCCCACTGTGCCGATGACCGAGCCGGCTTCCACCGTGTTGCCCGCTTGGACATTCACGCCCTCTGCCAAATTGGCATAGACGCTTTCCATGCCCTTGCCATGGTCAATGGTGACCGTGATGCCCATCATGTCGTCGGTGGTGACGTCGGTGACGGTGCCCTTGGCACAGGCGGACACGGGACTGCCAAGCTCTGCGGCAATGTCCATGCCGTCGTGTGTGCGCCAATCACCCATGGTGGTGTCGTAGGCAAAGACCTCCAAGCTGAAGTCCCGATCCACGCTGCCCTCGACGGGCCAGACGTAGGCAGAGGAAGCGGCTGCCTCCTCATCGGGGCTTGGTGCCACGGTTTCTGCATCGGCAGCCGGTGTGGCCGGCTTTTCTGTTTCCGAACCAGTGATCTTATCCACGTTGCTTTGTGGAAGAGACGGCGGGGTCGGTTCGTTCAGCTCCGCCTGACCGCTGACCACAGAAAGCGGCTCCGAGCCGAAGCCCTCCGGTGGTGCCATCAGTCCGCTGAAAAGATAATAGCCCGAAATTCCAATTGCGGCAACGCAGAGGAACAGGACTATGTAGAAGCCCTTGCCCTCCATAAAGTTGCCAAACTTATGCGGTTTTTGTTTCATGAGGAACCCTCCAATAGCATCGAGTTGCCGTTTTCCTTGAGGAAAACTGCTTTCAAAGCCTATTCTTGCCTTGGAGAGGGACTCTTATACATTTTTTAAAAAATTACTATAAATGAGGAATTCTAACGAGGAACTCGCCAAGGGGGTTTTTTCGCAAGCCCCCTCTTTTGCCATGTCACGGTTCGCCTGTTCGCTACGCATTCTAAGCCACTACGACTGCGTAGCAACCAGAAAAAAATTCTTTTTTCTTGGGTTGCTCCTCCGCTCCGTGTCTTAGCCTGCTACTCACGACGGCTCACCGCTTCGTTGTCACGGTTCGCACGTCTCTCTGATCGCCGTCTAAGCCCCTCCAACTCCGCTGCAACCAGTAAAAACCTGCGGTTTTTTCTTGGGTTGCAGCTGCGTTCCGGGTCTTACCCGGCGGCGAGACGGCTCACCGCTTCCCCAAAGGCTCTGCCTTTGGAATCCGAAATTTTTTGTAAAAAATTTAGTAAAACTTTTAATGGGCGCTCTCATTGATAGAAAATTACTTCGCTTGCAATCCTGCGGCAGAACGCACACCCGTTAAATCAAAACGGGGGATGTAATGCGCACCGGCGGCGGTGTCCTCCTGCGTGAAACCGTCTAAGCCTAGATTCTCCATATATCCGATGGCGGCACGGCTTTCTGCCTTGCGTAAACGGCGGTTCAGCTCCGGATACGCTGCCGCCTTGCCCCACGGCGTATATTGGCTCATCAGCGAAAATAAAACCGTGTGCGGCGGAAACGCTTCTGCCACCCAATCCATCACCGCCTTCGCCTGAGAAAGTCGCCCCGGAAGTAGCAGGTGGCGGATGACCACGCCCTTTTTTAAAATGCCGTCGGCACCAATGTCATATGCGCCCACCTGACGCACCATCTCTGCAATTGCCGCTTTGGCTACCGTGGGGTAGTCCGCCGCATCGGCATAGCGTGCTGCACCCTCTGCGTCGGGATATTTGAAATCGGGCAGGTAAATGGGAATCAACCCCTCCAGGGCTTGCAGGGTTTCTACACGGTCATAGCCACTGCTGTTGAACACCACGGGGACGGGTAAAGTGGGCGTGAGAACGGCGGGCAAAAGCTGGGCGTAGTGTGTGGGGTTTACCAAGTCAATGGTATGGGCGCCTTGGGCAATCAGCTCCTCAAAGATGGTACGCAGGCGGTCGTGGCTTACCACGGAACCGAAATTCTCCCTGCTGATGCTATCGTTTTGACAAAAGACGCACCCCAAGGAACAGCCGGAAAAAAAGACCGTTCCGGCACCTCTTGTCCCTGAAATCGGTGGCTCCTCCCACTGGTGCAGAGCCGCACGGGCGAGCATGGGTTCGTCGGGCATCCGACAGCGCCCTTTGCGTTCCATGCGGTTACCGCCGCATTTGCGGGGGCAAAGGGTGCAGTGCGTGGGGTCATAAACAGAAAGGCTCATGCGAGAAGCTCCTTCACAATGGATTCAAAGGGACGGAAGGCACTGGGGATGGCATAGTCTGCGTCCAGTGCGGCGGGCGTTGCCCACACCCAGCCCTCGGGTAAGGTCTCCTCCGTCAGTGTGGCGGTGAGTGCCGTCATGTGCCATTCCACATGGGTGAAAATATGGGTGCCCGTGCCGACAAACCTAGGCTCCGCCCCAAGCCCCCAACCAGCTAAGCTGTCTCCCTCGGCGGAAAGTCGGTTGGGATATTCCCAAAGCCCAGCGAGCAAGCCCTTGGAGGGACGGTGGCGGAGGGCAATTTTGCCCTCTCGTACAAGCAAATAGATGGTGCGCTCCTCTTTGCGTCGTGGCTTTTTTGGCGTGCGTGTGGGAAGTCTGCCGGTTTGCTCCGTGGCAGAGGCGATACAAAACTCTCTTGCAGGACAGGCTTGGCACAATGGCGCACCGTTCGGCAGGCAAATCGTGGCACCCAAGTCCATCATCGCTTGGTTAAACGCCCCCGGGAAGTCGGTGGGAATGGCTGCTTGCAGCAGGGCGGTGAAGTGCTTTTTTCCCTTGGCGGTTGTAATATCTGTTTCATCCCCCAAAAGACGAGCGGTGACACGCAAAAGATTGCCGTCCACGGCAGGCAGCGGCAGTCCGTAGCAAATCGAACAAATGGCGGCGGCCGTGTAGTCGCCGATGCCGGACAGCGAGCGGATCGCCGTGTAATCCGTCGGGAATACGCCGCCGCAGTCTGTCATAATCTGCCGTGCCGCTTTTTGTAAATTGCGGGCACGGCTATAGTACCCCAAGCCTTGCCACTGCTTCATGAGGATATCCTCCGAAGCGTTTGCCAAGTCTGCAATCGTGGGGAAGGTCTCCATAAAACGGGCGAAGTAGTCCAGAACAGCCGTCACACGGGTCTGCTGTAGCATAATCTCCGATACCCAAACCCGATAGGGCGTCGGGGCATCTCGCCAAGGGAGTGATCTTGCGTTTTCCTCATACCAACGCAGCAGGGGAATGGGGAGTTTGGAAAGTGGTTCTTGCATGATGGGTCTCCTATACGACTAGCGATTCAAAAGCAGGGCTTCAAAAACGGGGGGCGGTGGCGAATGAAAGGACAGCGCTGCCCCCGTAATGGGGTGCTGTAGGGTGAGGGATTTTGAGTGTAGGGCGAAGCGGTCGGGCAGAGCGGGATGCTCTGTGCCGTATAAAAAATCACCCGTCAGCGGACAGCCCCAAAATGAAAGATGCACACGGATTTGATGGGTGCGTCCGGTTTCCAGCTGAAGCGCCACCAAGCTTCGCCCTGCCCCCGTTTCCAGGGTTCGATAATGGGTGCAGGCATAGGCACCATCGGGCGTGACGGTGCGCCGCAGAACCTCGCCGACCTCTCGTCCGATGGGCTGACAAATGGTGCCGTCAGGCGGGGATAGCGTGCCCTCGCATACAGCCCAATAGCTGCGGCGGAGGGTTCCGTCCTGCAACTGACCGCAAAGGCGTTCGTGGGCATGGGCGTGCTTGGCAATCGCCATCAGACCGCTCGTGCCTCGATCCAGCCGATTCACGGGATGAAAGGCAGCGGTGAGGGCTTGCTTTCTGTAATGCGCCATAACGAAGTTGGCGAGAGTGTCGTTGTGGTGTCCGGGGCTGGGATGGACGGCAACCCCGCCCGGCTTATAAACCACAAAAAGATCGTCGTCCTCATAAAAAATGGAAAGCGGAGCGGAAATGGGCAGAATTTGCTCGCTTCCCTCTGTGTCTCCAATGAAAACGGACAGGGTTTGTCCTGCCCCCACCAAGGCGTTGGTGAACACCCGTTCGCCGTTTAATAGAATGCCGTCGGGCAGATATTTGGCACGACGGACAGAAGCGGCAGAGAGGTGCAGCTCCTTTCGCAACAGCGTGTCCACACGGGCACCGTCCCGCTGTGCGGGGATGCAATAGGTCAATCTACGCATCAGCCCGCATCCGCATAGGTGAGGGCATCGGTGGTGTTGAACCGATAGCCTTGTCCGTCGATGGTGAGGACGATATCGCCGCTTTTTCCTGTGCCGTACACAGCAATGCCACGCTGGAACAGTCGGGCAAGGGCAGAGGAGGTGGGGTGATGGTAGGTGTTGCCGATACCATAGGAGCAGACGGCAGCCTCGGGCTGGATGACATCCAAAAATGCGGAGCAGCTGGAGGTGGCGGAGCCGTGGTGCCCCACCTTTAAAACATCAATATCCCCAAAAAGGGAGAGTGTCTTCTTTTCAACCTCCTGTGACATATCCCCAGTAAATAAGACAGAAGTATTTCCGCAGATCAGCTGACAAACCACACTGCTGTCGTTGCTTTCTGTCCAGCTGTCACCTGTTTCTATCACAGAGAGCTTGGTGTTGGCATTCAGCGAGAGGATGCGATTTTCGTCATAGGAGAAGGTGCAGCTTGGTTCGTTTTTGGCGGCGGCGAGATAGTCCTTATAGGTGGCAGAGGTCGCCTTGTAGCCCGAGTCAATGACCTCCCCGACCGCATAGGCTTTTAACACGGTATCCAAACCGCCCACATGGTCGGCGTGGGGGTGGGTGGCGATGATGTAATCCAATTTGCCGTCTACATAGGGAGCAAGGTAGCTGGAAACCTTGGCGCCATACTTGTTGTTGCCGCCGTCAATCAGAACCTCTACAGTTCCGCAGTCGATGAGGGCGGCATCACCCTGTCCTACGTCGATGAAGTGCACCTTCACGGGTGGCTGGTCTCCGTCAGTCACTACGACGCAGCGGTTGACATCGTCCCACCGGACGGTTGCGCCGAAGGCTTCCAATACGGCACGGATGGGGAGGTAGGTGCGGCTTCCAACCAAAACAGCACAGGTATCGGTTTTGACCTTGGTTCCGTTTACTAAAATATAGTACTGATCCAAGGGCACCTTGACGGTGGTGCTGTCCTTTTGGGCAATGGCAGTGCGGGTGCTGTCCTCCCAAGAAACGGTGCAGCCAAACTGCTCCAAGGTCAGGCGAAACGGAACCTGTGTGCGACCGGCGGCATCCAAGAAGGGATAGCCATAATTCTGGTTATAGGGGACGGGTGTCCCGTTGAGGGTGACGCTGATTGCCTTGGGCGCGGCATGGGCGGGAACGAGAAATAGGGTGCTTATAAGGGAAAGCGCAAGGAACGCAGCGGTGAGAGTTCGTTTCATGACAGAGGACTCCTTTTCTATGAATCGTTACTTTTATGATAGCACAGGGAGGCGGGAAAGGAAAGAGGGAGAGGGAAGGGGCAGAGAAGTGAGCGAAGAGCGTTTGGGAAAAGGTATCCCCGTTTTTGGGACAGCTGGAAAAGTGACGGGGAGAGCAGAGGTGGATGAGATTGTGCATCTTTTTGGATTTACACAGTGTAGTTAAATGCAGATGAACCTTGCTGGCAAAAATGAGGATTTTTAAGCGCTGATTGTTTATAATGTCAATAGTCAAAATGCACAAAGAAGTGTATAATATATTGTAAAAGGAGGTGGAGTATCGTGTTTGACGCATTGGATATTGCAAAATATGTTATCTTGATGAGCAACAGCAGAGGGAAAGAAATCACAAACCTGAAGTTGCAGAAAATGCTCTATTATATCCAAGGATATGCCATGAAATTTTGTGATGGCCCCGCCTTTCCTGAGTCAATCCGTAAATGGCCTTATGGACCGGTTGTACCGGAGGTCTATTTTAGCTATAATGAAAATGGTTCCAGATCGATTGTGGAAGACGAAGAAGACTTTGGTCAGATTATAAAAAAACTAAAATGTGATAGAGGACTGAAGCGTGTCGTGGATCAGGTTATAGATAACTGCCAAGATCGAAAAGCTTCTAAATTGGTAGAAATGACCCATCAGGAAAAACCGTGGCAAAATGCAAAGGATTCTCGTGAAATTCCACAGGATGCCATTTGTTCCTATTTTAATGCCTATGATCCGCTGAAACTAGGGGAAGAGTAAATGAAGCAGCTATTTGAGGATGAGCAAAAATTGCAAAATGAAATTCATGACCTTTTGACACGGTTGGTTGAAAACCTTGAATTGAGTGAAGAGGTTGTGGAAGATGTCACAAAGCAATTTTGCACAATTTATTCACATTCTGACTTTAGACATTCCTATTATAAAATTTCGTTAAAATTGGAAGAATATGAATCAGATCAGCGAGATGCATTAAGTGCTCATATGGATTTAATTCGTGAAAAAGTGCATCAAGTGTTGGAAACGGAAAGTGAATCGCAAGTGAATAAGCAAGTTGAACAAAAGCTTGCAAAACTGTGTGATCATATCAAGCTGGAGTGTTTGCGATTGTCCCGAATTGACAGTGTGCAATTTATGGGGGAAGCGTCCAAACGGGCACTCACAGCGGCTGATGGAAAATTGCAAAAAGCAGAAAAACAAGCGGACGATTTACAGGAGAAGGTATCTGGATTTCATGCCCAAAGTATTACAATTTTGGGTATATTCGCCGGTCTGGTGATTACGTTTTCTGCTGTGATTCAATTTACATCATCTGGTCTCACAAACATTACGAATGTTAATGCAAGCAAGCTGTGCTTGTTTGTGTCCCTGACGTTTTTCTTTCTTTTTAATATCACGTTTTTGCTGCTGTACTGTATATCAAAAATATCCGGAAACAGCATAGCGGTTCGATGCCGCGGTCGTAGATGCGATGCGTGTTTAGACTGCGAGGGTCTTCTGAAGCGATGCAGCATGAAGTATCCATATATCGTTTGCTTTAATGCAGTGGCAATCATTTTTTGTGTGCTCTGCTTTTTGCTTGCCTAAGAAAATCACAAACGCCCTCAGACTGTAGCGGTCTGAGGGCGTTTCGTTGTTCTTTTGGAGAATATTCCGTTTCTCTAAAATCCAATAGAGCCTGAATAACATCAATTTTGTGGATTTCGTAGAAGTTTAACTGCTCAAAAAGGTTAGAAAAAAGTCCTGATTTCGTATGAAATCAGGACTTTTTGGTGGAGATAAGCGGGATCGAACCGCTGACCTCTTGAATGCCATTCAAGCGCTCTCCCAGCTGAGCTATACCCCCATAAAATCTCTTCTTGAGACAAGAAGTATAGTAGCAGATACTGCGCCTGTTGTCAAGGAAAAAATGAAAGTTTTTTTGGAAATTGCATAGAATGCAAGGGATTAGCGACTCATATGGTCAAACGCACTTTCTACGTTGCGTGCCGTCCGATTTAACGTCCGCCGAATCTTTTTCTCGTTTGCCTTCATGCGCATACCGAGAAATGTGCCTACTGCTACACCGGCGGTCATGCCAACCCAAAAATTTCCTTCCGTCATATCAGAATGCCTCCTTTTTTGAATTGTCTTTTGAGACCTCCTTAGTGTGCACCTTCTGCCAGTTAAAATGCGTTGCGAAAAAACCGGATCCACGGTATAATACATACAAAAGTTCAAAAATTTTCTGTAATAAAAACCGGAGGAAGCAGAATGACCAAAGTATACCTCGTTCGTCACGCCGAAGCAGAGGGTAACCTCTATCGACGTGTGCATGGACAATATGACAGCTTAATTACCAACAATGGCTATCGCCAGATTGCAGCACTCAAGGAGCGCTTTGCCGATATTCCCGTAGATGCCGTTTATTCCAGCGATTTGTTCCGTACCATGACCACCGCACGGGCGGTCTATTCTCCCAAGCACCTCACCCTCAATACACGCAAGGACTTGCGTGAGATCAATATGGGCGACTGGGAGGATCGCTCTTGGGCGGGCGTGGATCGCACCAACCATCCCATGATGGATCTCTTTTGTAAAACCTCCCCCAGCTTCCGTGCCCCCCATGGCGAAACATTTCCCGAGGTCAGAGCACGGGGCGTGCGTGCCATTTTGGAGATCGCCGCCCGAAACCCCAATCGTACCGTCACTGTCTTTTCTCACGGCACCTTCATTCGCAATGTCTTGGCAGAGTTTTTGGGCATTGGCATGGAAGATATGGGAAAAATGGGACACAGTGACAATACTGCGGTCTCCCTCCTCGAAATCGAAGACGGAAAAGTAAGCGTCGTTTTTATGGACGATAATTCTCACCTGACAGACGAAATCTCTACCCTCGCCCGTCAGAATTGGTGGAAAAAAGATGACAAAATAGACGTCAACCTCTGGTTTGCCCCCCTCAATACCGAAACCGATGCCCCCTATTATACCCAGTGCCGAGAAAGCATCTGGCAGGAGCTTTACCACGATCTGAGTCGTTATGACGGCGCCGCCTTCTGGCAGGATGCTTTGCGTGTCCAACAGCAAAATCCGCAAAATCTGCTTCTCGCTATGCAAGGCGCCAAGCGAGTCGGTATCCTCCAATTGGATGCCGCTCAAAACGCCGAACAGCAAAAAGGCTATATCTCCTTCCTCTACTTAGACCCTGCCCTCCGCCGTAATGGCATCGGGGTTCAGCTTTTGGGAAAGGCGGTCAGCCTCTATCGTCCTCAAAATCGAACCGTACTCGAGGTCGCTTGCTCTGCTCTCAATCAGCCTGCCCTCGCTTTCTATCAAAAATACGGCTTCCGCCGTATGGGTACCACGCTCGGAGCGTATAGTACCCTGTACAAACTGGAAAAAAATATTGGTTATCATAACCAGGATGGTGTAATTTGAAAAATTTCAACGACTTCCTGCCCATCTCAAAGGAAGACCTGCTGCGGAGAGAATGGTATTACTATGACTTTCTCCTCATCACAGGAGATGCCTACGTCGATCACCCCACCTTTGGTACCGCCATCATCAGTCGGGTGTTAGAGGCGGAGGGCTTTCGTGTTGCGATTCTCGCCCAGCCCGACTGGAAGAATCCCGACGCCTTCACCGCCTTGGGACGGCCTCGCTATGGTGTATTTATCAACGGCGGCAACATCGACTCCATGGTTGCCCACTATACCGCCGCAAAAAAACGCCGCCATGATGATGCCTACTCCCCCGGAAACCGTGCGGGGCTGCGTCCCGACCGTGCCACCATCGTTTATGCCAATAAAGTGCGGGAGGTTTATGGCGATATTCCGATTGTCATTGGCGGCTTGGAGGCTTCCCTGCGCCGCTTTGCCCACTATGACTATTGGGAGGATAAGGTGCGCCGCTCTATGCTCTTAGATGCCCAAGCGGATCTTTTGGTCTACGGTATGGGCGAGCACGCCACCCGCCAAATCGCCCATAGGCTCGCCGGCGGCGAACCGCCAAGCACCCTCACCGATATCCGTGGTACCTGCTATCTCACCAAGGATAAAGCAGCGTGTACCTTCGCTTCCGTTTCCGTCGCCTCCTATGAGAGCGTGGCTTCCAGCAAAAAAGCGTACGCCCAAGCCAATTTGGTCGAGTATGACGAACACGATCCCATTCGAGGCCGTGCCGTGATTCAGCCACACGGGGATCAATTCCTCGTGCTCAATCCCCCTGCCATGCCCCTCACCACCGCCGAGCTGGATGCTGTGGCAGAGCTTCCCTATATGCGTGCGCCACACCCTATCTATGACAGCATGGGCGGCGTACCTGCGATTGAAGAAGTCCTGTTTTCTGTTACCCACAACCGTGGCTGCTTCGGCGCTTGTAAATTCTGCTCGCTTGCCTTCCATCAGGGACGCATGATTACCTCACGCAGCCATGAAAGTGTGATCCGTGAGGTGACCGCCCTCACCCAGCACCCCGACTTCAAGGGCTATATCCATGACGTAGGCGGACCGACCGCTAACTTCCGCCGTCCCTCCTGTAAAAAGCAGCTAAAGCACGGTCTCTGTCAAAATCGGGACTGCTTGGCACCGGAGCCTTGCCCCAATTTGGACGCTGACCACACCGACTATTTAAAGCTTTTGCGGAAATTGCGGGAAATTCCAAAGATTAAGAAAATTTTTATCCGCTCCGGCATTCGCTTTGACTATCTGCTCAAAGACAAAAACGGTGAGTTTTTTGCCGAGCTGGTCAAGCACCACATCAGCGGTCAATTAAAGGTTGCCCCAGAACACGCCGTTTCGCATGTGCTCGACTGTATGGGCAAGCCCCATGTTGAGTCCTATGAGCAGTTTAAACAGAAGTATGAGCGTCTGAATCAAAAATACGACAAGAATCAATATCTCGTGCCGTATCTCATGTCCTCCCACCCGGGAAGCACCCTGAAGGATGCCATCGCCTTGGCAGAGTGGATCAACAAAACTGGAAGACAGCCCGAACAGGTGCAGGACTTTTACCCCACACCCGGCACCCTCTCCACCTGTATGTATTATACCGGCTTGGACCCCCGTACCATGAAGCCGGTCTATGTCCCCAAAACACCCCACGAAAAAGAATTGCAGCGGGCGCTCCTTCAATGGAAGCGTCCTGAAAAACGACGGCTGGTGATGGAAGCACTCCACCGTGAGGGCAGAGAGGATTTGATCGGCTATGGGCCAAGCTGCCTTCTGCGTCCCATCCGCCCGGGAAAGCCCGTGGAAGCCAAGGTCGGCAGACGTATAGAAGAAAAACGCACAGAGGGGAAACGTCCCGATGTGCGTCGAGCTGCCCCCAAAAAAGGCAAAGCCCCCACAAGACAGGGAAAGGCACCTGTGAAAGCTGGCGCTAAGCCTGCGGTTAAGAGCGGAAAACCAAACAAACGATGAGAAAATGCAAGTGCCACCCAGTCCGACGGTCGGATTGAGTGGCACTTTCTTTTGGTCAAGCATTGGTTTTCAGTATTACATGGGAGTTCAATCGAGCATGGCGGAAACCCGATGGTGCATGGCACGCAGCTCCGTCATCATCTCGTCAATAATCTGGGCGGCCGGCTTTACATCATGAATCCGACCCAATACCTGCCCCATAGAAATTTGGGCGGATTGGGGTGTGTCGTTTTCATAGGCGGCCTTTGTCACCGTGCCACGAATGAGAGGATAAAGCTCCGAAAAGCTGGGATTGTGTTTTTCAAAATCAATGATATCCAAGGCACCCTTGGTTTTGATGGAACGCAGGGCGTTCCGGATGCTCTGCTGTGTGAGGACGGTGTCCGTTTCCTTGGAATCCAGCACAAGCTGGCGCAGGTTGGGACCGATTTCCGTCTCCTCCGCCATCATGAAACGGGTGCCCACCATCACACCATCCAAGCCGCTGGCAAGGGCGGCATACATACTTTTTCCGTCGCATACGCCGCCTGCTCCCACCACGGGTAGGGAACAGCGCTCTCTGGTGAGCGGCCACTGGACAATAGAGCCGACCCCTGCCATGCCGGGATGCCCGCCGCCCTCGTAGCCCACGATGCAGACAGCATCACAGCCCACCTCCTCTGCGGTGTGGGCGAAGCGAGAATCGGGAATTTTGTGCATGACCAAGCAGCCGCCCCCTTTTAAAGTGTCCATAAAAGGCTTGGGACTGCTGCCCGCCGTTTCGACGATGGGGACCTTTTCGGCAAGAATCGCCTCCAAAAAGCCCTTGATGGGACCGTCCGGTTTTGTATCCGGCAACAGAGACAGGTTGACAGAAAAGGGTTTGTCAGTGAGCGCTTTGGTGCGTTGGATATCCTTGAGAAAAGCGTCCGGGGTGTCGTAGCTTGTGATATTGATGGTACCAAGCCCGCCTGCATTGGAAACGGCGGCAGCAAGCTTTGGCTTTGAAAGCCACTGCATGGCACCTTGAATGATGGGATATTCGATGCCAAAAAGGGAGGTGATTCTTGTTTTCATGCGAAACTCCTTGTGTTCAAAAGGTTCTATAATCTCCATGCCGGCTCAAACCGGTGTAGGTGCATTCTTTGGTATGGTAGCAACTTTTCAGGATGGGGTCAAGCCTTGCGGAGCAGAGGATTTTGCGTGTTGTAATATTGCATAGACTGATTTCTCGCTTTTGCCTAAAATTGGTCAAAACAGCATAAAATGTTTGACAGAGAAACGGGGATGTCGTATAATAAAAAAATCAGAACGCTCGGAACGCATCGACCAGAGAAAAAGGAGGACTCCACCATGGAATTTAAAAAGGCAACAATGGAAGATTTTGATGTCGCCTTCGATTACATCGAAAAGCTTTGGACGTACAATACCTATGATCGGGATACCATTCGCAAGGTCTATGAGGAAGTCATTGAGGATGACAACAGCTTCGCCTTCTTCTGTATGGAGGGTTCGGAGTATCACGGCTTCTGCCACGGCGACTTCTTCAATACCTTCTGGATGTCCGGCCTGACCTGCTATGTCTCCAGCATCATCACCAATGAGGAGGATAGAGGCAAGGGCTATGGCGTGAAGCTGATGGATCATGCCAAGGAGCTGGCGAAGGCAAAGGGGGCAAAGGCAATCACCTTGGATTCCGGCCTGCCCAGAACAGGCGCCCACCGCTTCTATGAAATCTATGGCTTCGAAAAGAGCTGCTACGGCTTTGAATATATCCTTTGATACGGATAACCAATAGACAGGCAGAATAGATTGGCGAGGATTTTTGTGCGTGGCAAGGCGAAGGACACCGGCGGGCTGACGCCCACCAAGAACGACAACGTAGCCACACGCATCCGCAGCAAAAAACGCTACAGAACCCTAAAAAAGGGGTTCTGTAGCGTTTTTTTGGTGTCGAAGTCCGGTTTCGTTGTGTGATACTAAAGAATAGAATCCAGCAGTTTGCCGCAAAACAGCCTTGACCGCAAGCAAGCGATCAAAGGAAAACGGCAGGTAACAGCAGGAAAATGGAAATTGCGCCGATAGCCAGGTTGCAGTAGCCAGCAATTTTGCCATAAATGGGTTTGCCGGTGTACCAGCCAGGAATCAAGGTGATCAGCAGAAGGTCGATGACGACAAGGTCAACGCCCAAGGGCCAGGCCAGACCGTCCTGGAATGCACGCACAGTGAATATGAGGCAGAGAATCAGACCGCAAATAAAGAAATGCGCCATGACCTTCTTGTCGCCGCCCTTGAGGAAGAAGGTGCCGACCAAAATCCAGAACAGACCAAAGAAGCCGAAGACGGTGCCGAGGAAAACGCTGTGGTCACCGACATGACTAAACAAGAACATGGAAATCGAGGTGTAAAGCTGGGCAATGCCGCCGAAGAAAATGGCGATATAGCCGAGGGAACGTGTGATCTTTTCAGAGTCGCCGCCCTTGACGCCGACACCAATCTGCTCGAGACCAAAACAGATGACCGTGGCGAATAAACCGAATACGCCGATTGCTTCAGGGTTTACAGGTAACATAATAAAAATCCTCCTTGAATGAAATGGGTCGTGAAACCGTTCAACTTGCCTCAAAGGTACTGGAAACTGACGAAAAAATCAACCTATTGTCAATATATAAATGAAAAAGAAAGATAGTGATGTTATCAAGGCGGAAATCCTGCATCATAAGCTAGGAAAGCAATTTTTGAAAGATGAGTGCAATCGGAATTGCAAATTAAGCGGGACTGTGTAGGGCGTCTCCAACAGTTTTTCCAAAAATGAATAAAGTTATGCAAAAAACCAAAATCTGGAAAATTGGAAAAAGGACGGGCCACACCGCAGGGGTGCAGCCCGAAAAGTTGTCAAGGTAGACAAAGTTGGGGATCCAGTGGCTCTTGCTGCCAACGAAGCTCAAAGTGACAGTGGGGACCTGTGGAACGACCCGTAGAGCCGACTGCCGCAATGGGCTGCCCCTGGCTCACCCAATTGCCCTCGCTGACCCAAAGCTCTGAGCAGTGGGCGTAATAGCTCAGAAAGCCGTTCCCGTGATCCACCTTCACCAGATTGCCATAGCTGCCCGTGGGTTCGGCACAGACCACCACGCCTGCGGCTGCGGCGGCAATGCTGGTGCCCGTGGGTGCGGCGATATCCGTGCCTGTGTGGAAGCCCTGCTTGCCAAAAATATACCGCTCTCCAAAGGGAGAGGTAATCGTTCCCATGCAGGGCCAGATAAAGCGCCCTTGGGCACCCTCAACCCCCCAAGCTGTCCCCACGGCAACTCGAGTCGGAATCGGCTCCGTCAGAAGCGACGTGGACAGGCACTCCTGCGCAGTCAGCACACCCGAAGAACGCGTCAGACGATCCGTGCGTTCCTCTAAGCCCGGAACACCCTCCTGTATCACTTTTCGCTCACCAACCAAAAGAGAAGTGTCCGGCTCTTCCAAAACAGGGGCGGGAACCTCTTGGGTGTAGGTCACTTCCTCTATGGTTTGCACGTTTAAAACCGGCTGGGCTTCGTCGGGGTTCTTTGCCGCCAAAAGTCTCGCCTGCAAAGCGGCGGCATCTAACACATCTTCGCTTGCCGGCAGATAATCCAAGGAAATGGCAACGGCGCTGTTTACCACCACAGAAACGGTATCTGCAGTGGTGTATGCGGCCTTTACCTGCGAGAGGGCTTCTTCTATGCCCTCCTGCGTTTCGCACGCCCCCACAAAGACACCGTCCACTGTGAGGATGTATTCCTCCTTGACCTGTTCCACGGTTTCCATCAGCTGGCTTTTTAGCTCGTCTGACGTTTGTAGCTCGGTCTTGGGTGCGATGACAAGGGAGACCTGCGTTTCCTCCGGATAGGCATACTCGGTTTCCAAAATCTCGGAAACCTCCGTTTCTACCGCTTGCACCGCTGCCATGTAGCTTTCCTTTTCGCCAACATAGGCTAAGGGGGTTCCACGGGTGGAGACGGCATAGCAGAACGTACAGCTCGAAACGGCAATGGCGCCTGCGACAGACAGGGTGGTCAGACCCACAAGCAGGGCGGCAATCACACCTTGTCTGCTTTGCTTGGTGGAGAAGAAACGGCGTTTTGGCTTGGTATATTCTTGTGTAATATCCTCTACATAACGGAGAAATTCCCCTTCCGAGCTTGGCTCCGTGGGCGGAAAGCGGCGGGGGGATTGTGGCTGATTACGAAATGGCAAAAGAGACACTCCTTTCGATGGTAACAAAGAAAACAGAAGCATTACAAACTGGTTACAAAAACAGCATACGAGCCGCAGTCACTTTCGTCAAGGGGTTGCTTTTCTGTCTTTTTGACGCTTTCAGAGAGGTTACGGGGAGCGCTGTCGCTAGGCAAGCCGGAACGGGAAGGGGAGGGGAGGATTGGAATAAAAATTTCCCCCTTCCCCCTCTTTACAGGGAAGGAATTGACGGGGTATAATAATACGAATTGTTAAGGAGCCTCTGATTGAAGCACTGTGTCCGAACAGAGAGCAGATTTTTTGTCCGGCAAGGCAAAAAATGGCAGGAATACTGACGTATTTCAAGATTTTTTTCATGCAGTCCGGGCATAAAAGCTGCCCTTTGGGCGTGCACGGGGATTGAATCAGAGGTTCCTTGAGAAATCTGTAGTTTGAAAAAAAGCCGAAACGGTGCGTGAAAATCCATAGGGAAGCGGCGCTTCGGCAGTGGCAGTCGGCATACAAACAGGGAGGGACACGATGAATGTAATATTTTCACAGGTGCTATCTCAGCTGCGGCATGAAAAGGGTGTCAGCCAGCGGCAGGCAGCACAGGAGCTGGGGGTTTCCCAAGCACTGCTCTCTCACTATGAAAATGGCATTCGAGAGCCGGGACTCACCTTCGTGGTTCGAGTCTGTGATTATTACGAGGTTTCTGCCGATTACCTCTTGGGACGAACGGTCAATCGAAAAAGTCCTACGGGTGCGGTCGGCTCTGGCCGCCAAGACCCAGAGGTGCTCATGCACGCAGCGGATGCCTTGAGCGAGATTTGCGTTTCGCTGTGTAAACAGGAGCCGGAATTGGGGCTGCTGTTTCGGAGAATGGCAGGACAGATGACAAAAAGTCTGAAAAAAGGCGGAGAGTAGAGGCCTTTATCCTGTGCAGAACAGTACATTCGTGCATCTATATCCATAAAGAACAAGGATTCGGAGCATTGACCGCTTGGGCAGGAATCAAGACCCGTGGCGTGAGACTTCCGAAGGAGGAACACTATGAAGGATCAAAGTAAAATTCGTAACTTTTCTATTATCGCCCATATCGACCACGGAAAGTCTACCTTGGCAGATCGCTTGCTCCAGCTTTGCAATGCCGTGTCGGATCGGGAAATGGAAAGTCAGCTTTTGGACAACATGGATTTGGAACGGGAACGTGGCATTACCATTAAGGCTCGTGCCGTGACCATCCACTATGATGCCCTGGACGGGGAGACTTATACCCTCAATTTAATCGACACCCCCGGCCATGTGGACTTTAACTATGAAGTCTCTCGTTCGCTCGCCGCCTGTGAGGGTGCGGTTTTGGTCGTGGATGCTTCTCAGGGCGTGGAAGCACAGACCCTCGCCAATACCTATTTGGCACTCGAACACGATTTGGAAATTCGACCCGTCATCAATAAAATTGACCTGCCTGCTGCCAATCCCGCTATGGCAAAGGAGGAGATCGAAAACGTCATCGGTCTGGAGGCGGCGGATGCCCCCGAGATTTCCGCCAAAATGGGCATCAACATTCAGGCGGTTTTGGAGGATGTGGTGCATCATGTCCCAGCCCCCGTCGGAGACCCCAACGCCCCCTTGAAAGCCCTCATTTTTGACAGCCAGTATGACGCCTATCGTGGCGTGGTGGTCTATTTCCGTATCATGGAGGGAACCCTCACCTTGGACACCACCGTCAAAATGATGGCCTCCGGCGCCAGCTACGGCGTGTTGGAAATCGGACATTTGCTGCCCACCAAAATGGAGCCGTGTGAGGTGCTCTCCGCCGGTGAGGTCGGCTATCTCACCGCCTCCATCAAAAACGTGAAGGATACCCAAGTGGGTGATACCATCACCACCGTGGAGCATCCCGCCAAGCAAGCCCTGCCCGGCTATCGCCCCGCCCGAAGCATGGTCTATTGCGGCATTTATACGGAGGACGGCTCCAAGTATCCCGACCTGCGGGATGCCTTGGAAAAGCTCCAGCTCAACGATGCCTCCCTTTCCTTCGAGCCGGAAACCTCCGTCGCTCTCGGCTTTGGATTCCGCTGCGGCTTCTTGGGTATGCTGCATATGGAAATTATCCAAGAACGGCTGGAACGGGAATTTGACCTCGATCTTATCACCACCCTGCCCAACGTCATCTATGAAGTCACCCAGACTGACGGAACGGAGGTGCGGGTCGATAATCCCCATAACTATCCCAACCCCTCCGTCATTGCCGAGCAGAGAGAGCCGTTTGTGAAGGTGTCCATCATCTCCCCGCCGGATTATGTGGGCAACATCATGCCGATGTGTCAGGATAGACGGGGCGAATTTAAGGATATGCAATATTTGGACGCCAATCTGGTGGAAATCCATTACCATATGCCTCTGAACGAAATCATTTACGACTTTTTTGATGCCCTCAAGGCACGCACCAAGGGCTATGCCTCCCTCGATTATGAATTCTTGGAGAACCGTGCCTCCGACCTCGTCAAGGTTGACCTGCTGCTCAACGGCGATCAGGTGGACGCCCTCTCCTTCATTGCCCACCGAGAGAAGGCCTATGGCAGAGCACGGAAAATCTGCGAAAAGCTGAAGGATAATATCCCTCGTCAGCTCTTTGAGGTGCCGGTACAGGCCGCCATCGGCGGGAAGGTCATCGCCCGTGAAACCGTCCGTGCCATGCGAAAGGACGTTTTGGCAAAGTGCTACGGCGGCGATATCACCCGAAAGAAAAAGCTGCTCGAAAAACAGAAGGAAGGCAAGAAAAAGATGCGTACCTTGGGTAGCGTGCAGCTTCCCACAGAAGCATTTATGGCAGTCCTCAAGCTGGAGGAATAAAAGAGCGTGCATCTTTTTCTAGCCTGCGGAAGCAGGCCGCACGGAACGTGCGTACAAGCCTTTTCCCACCTCAGGGAAAAGCTTGGCGTAGGCGAATTGAGTTCGCCGAAGCTGAAATAAAATCAAG
Source organism: uncultured Ruminiclostridium sp. (assembly GCA_964420085.1). GTDB lineage: Bacteria > Bacillota > Clostridia > Oscillospirales > Oscillospiraceae > Evtepia. The sequence continues at coordinate 12,518 of CAYQRI010000006.1, read as the reverse complement.
GGGCCCCACCCGATTGGAAATCGGGAAGGGGCGAAAAGATGCGTACCTTGGGTAGCGTGCAGCTCCCCACAGAGGCATTTATGGCAGTCCTCAAGCTGGAGGAGTGAGCCTATATTCATCGCCGCCCCGTGTGTCATTCTAAGCACAGTGAAGGATGACGCATGGGGCAGGTCGTTGTCCGTTCGCCTTACACAGGACGACATCGTCCCCTACAACCGTTTTAGAAAAGAGAAGATGCGGAAAAACCCGTGAAAAATGCGCCGTCTTGTGATACAATATTCAGCAGAGAACAAAGGCACGTCGATAGACGGCACGCAACGATAGAAAACCAGCCTGGTGCGGCAAACCACGCCCACAGCAGATAAGGAGTAGACATGGCGGCAAAAGAGGAATTTATCGAAATTTTTAAAGAAACCATCCAACGGGACGGCGCAGAAGCCCTGCTGGATTATCTCTTGAATAAAAGTGACTTTTTCACGGCACCCGCTTCCGCTCGTTACCATAATTCGTTCGCCGGCGGCTTGTGTGAGCACAGCTTAAACGTCTACCACTGCTTGGTGGATTATCTCGCACGGGAACGGGTCACCGACCTCTATGGCTTGGAGTATAGCCCCGAATCCGTCGCCCTTGTGGCGCTCTTGCATGATGTCTGTAAGGTCGGCTGCTTTCATCCCTCTACCCGAAACGTCAAGGGAGAGGACGGACGCTGGTCTCAGGTGCCAACCTTTCAGTTTGACGACCCCCTCCCGTATGGACACGGGGAAAAGTCTGTCTATGTCGTCAACGGTTTTGTTCGATTGAGCCGTGAGGAAGCTATGGCCATTCGCTGGCATATGGGCTTCTCCGGCACGGAGGATAATCGGATGGTCGGGCGTGCCTTTGTTAAATATCCCCTCGCCTTCGCCCTCTCTGTGGCGGATATGGAGGCAACCTATTTCTTGGAGCAGGAGGACTGAGCCTCCCCCTTTGTGGGAACCCTGTTCACCCACTCTGCGCATGGGTATGGAACCAGTGGCGCCCAAGCAAACCCCCTGTCGCTTCGCCTTGCGGCGGCGACTCCCGTATTATGTAAACAGTACACACAAAAAAGGGCGTGTGCTGAGGAAAGGAATTTTATCTATTTATGACGAGTTTTAAAATGCTGGGAATCCAAGCTCCTATTTTGGCGGCTCTCACCGCCTGCGGCTATGAGGAGCCTACTGTGATTCAGCAGAAAGCCATTCCGGCAGGGCTGGCGGGCAGAGATGTGCTGGGCAGCGCCCAGACCGGCACAGGCAAAACCTGTGCCTTTGGTGTGCCCGTTTTGCAGCGGCTGTCGGAGACAAAGGGAAAGGGGATTCGTGCCCTCATCCTTACCCCAACCCGTGAGCTTGCCATCCAGATCGATGACAATTTGCACGACTATGGAAAAAATCTCCCCCTCACCGAAGCCGTCATTTTCGGTGGGGTCGGACAGGCTCCGCAGGTGGAGAAAATCAAAAGAGGTGTGGATATCCTCACCGCTACCCCCGGCCGACTCTTGGATTTGGTCACGCAGGGTCTGCTCGACCTCTCCACCACCGAGATTTTTGTGCTCGATGAGGCGGATAGAATGCTCGATATGGGCTTTATTCACGATGTGCGTCGGGTGATTGCCCTTCTCCCTAAGAAAAAACAAACCATGTTCTTCTCTGCTACCCTGCCCCCCGAAATCGCAGACCTCGTGGATACCCTGCTGCATGACCCCGTGAAGGTCGCCGCCGCTGCGGTCTCCTCTCCTGTGGAAATCATCCGTCAAGAGGTCTGCTTGGTGGACAGAGGCAATAAAACAAACCTCTTGGTCGATATTATGAAAGCCGAGGACGTGAAAAATGCCTTGGTCTTTACCCGTACCAAGCACGGGGCCGATAAGGTCGTGCGGGAGCTGCTGCGGCAGGATGTCACCGCCGCCGCCATCCACGGAAATAAATCCCAGACGGCGAGACAGGAAAGCCTGCGGAAATTTAAATCCGGGGAAATTCAGGTTTTGGTCGCCACCGATATCGCCGCTCGTGGACTCGATATCGAGGAGCTTTCTCACGTCTTTAACTACAACCTGCCCGAGGTTCCCGAAACCTATATCCACCGCATCGGAAGAACCGGCAGAGCCGGTCATGGCGGTGCTGCCATTTCCTTCTGTGACTATGGCGAAATGCCCCTGCTGAAGGACATCGAAAAGCTGCTGAAAAAGCCTGTGCCACGCAGAGAGCACGAGTATCCCATGCAGGTATTCGAAGCACCCAAAAAGGATGCACGGGGTCGCCCCGTCAATCCCGAGGATGACGAAGCCCGTCAGGCCGCCCGTGAGCGGAAGGCAGAGCGTCAGAAAGTCGCATCCGAAAAGAAACGCCAGCAGCCAGAACGGGATGCCCGTCGCCAAGCGGCGGCTCCTGTGGCAGCCCAGCCCATCAAACGGGAGAAAACCCGTCGCCCGATGCCCCACGGGAAGCAGAATCGGGGGAATCTGGCAGATTTCTTGGCCAGTCAGCCCAGCGCCGAGGCAGGTGTTTCCTTCTCCCACCGTGACCCCTTGGAAGGGGAAGTGATTATGGATGCTACGGCTCGTCTATTTGCCTCCAAGCCCGTGCGACGCTATCCGTCGGCGCAGACGAAGCAGGGCAGAAGCCGAACCACCGACCATAAAAAGGAAGCGCCCTCCCGTTCCCTGGACTATACCGCACCCAAGCCGAACCATCCCAGAAAGCCCGCCCCCAAGGGTGCCCCCGTCCCCACACAAAAGGCGACATCGGAGCGCCCCACGGCTCGTGCCAACCGTGGCAGAGGTCGCATCCCCCCTCGTGTGGATCTCCCCAAAAGCAGACAAAAGGACTCCACCGAGCAAACCAGCCTGATGAAGCCCTTCTATATCGACCATGATTAAGGAAGAAGATTGGGACACTCGATTCGCAAGAGCGCCGAAAAAAAGAAAGAAGAAACGGGGGTTTCTTCGGCGCTTTCTTTCGACTGTTCTTGTCCTCATCCTCGCAGTGGGCTGGTTTATTTGGCAGCAAAATGGACTTTCCACCGAAACCATCGCCGTTTCCGGAGCGCCGGAAGGCTTCTCCGGCTATCGAATTGCCATCATCAGCGACTTGCATGGAAAGGTTTTCGGCGAGGGGAACAGACGCCTACTCGCCTTCGTGCGGGGGCTGAACCCTGACCTCATCGCCGTGACGGGCGACCTCATTCACGACAAGCAGCAGCTTGCTATGGTGCCCGATTTGGCAAAGGGACTGGTCGGCATCGCCCCAACCTATTATGTAACCGGAAACCACGAATGGGCCTCTCGTGTGACCAGAGAGGTCGAGCCGCTTTTGGAGCGGTGCGGCGTTCAGGTGCTATCCAATCGCTATGTTATGCTGGAGCAAAACGGCAGCCGCTTGGCTCTTTTGGGGGCAGAAGACCCAAACGGCTATGCCGATCAGAAAACCATAGGGGAATTGTCTCGGCAGGTGCACGCAGAGCAGGGAGCGGAAATCTATACCCTGTTGCTTAGTCATCGCAATAATTTGCAGGAGCGCTATGCAGCCGCAGGGGTCGACTTGACCCTCTCCGGTCATGCCCACGGCGGACTCGTCCGTCTGCCCGGAACGGACGGGCTGATTGGCCCAAAACGAGAGCTTATGCCCCAGTATACAGCCGGACTCTATGCACTGACTCAGGGGCAAATGGTGGTTTCCCGTGGGTTGGGGAATCAGCTTCCCGCCTTTCGGCTTTTTAATCGCCCCGATGTGCCCCTTGTCATCCTGAATGGATGACCCCTCCCACTTGTTCCATACGAATGGAGAAAAAACCATGAATCAAACAGAAACCATACGCACCTATGAGGCCGGTACCTATGACGTTGCCGTGGTCGGTGCCGGCCATGCCGGCATCGAGGCGGCGCTCGCCTGCGCCCGCTTGGGACTTCGCACCCTGTGCTTTACCATCAATTTGGATGCCGTGGGTAATATGCCCTGCAACCCTGCCATCGGCGGCACCGGCAAGGGTCATCTGGTGCGGGAATTGGATGCCTTGGGCGGCTTTATGGCACAGGCAGCAGATATGGCCTGCATTCAATCCCGTATTCTGAACCGAGGGAAAGGACCTGCCGTCCACTCCCTTCGGGCACAGGCTGACCGCCGTGAATACCAGAAAATCATGAAGCATACGCTGGAAAAACAGGACAATCTTTGGGTCAAACAGGCAGAAATTACCGCCTTGCATACCGAAGGCGGCGCCGTCTGCGGCGTGCAGACCGAGAACGGCGCCATCTATCGTGTCAAGGCAGCGGTCATTTGCTCCGGCACCTATTTGGGCGGACGCACCATCGTCGGTGAGGTCGCCCGTATGAGCGGCCCCGATGGAATGTTCGGGGCGAATGCCCTGACAGAAAGCCTCCGTCAAGCGGGGCTTTCTCTGCGTCGCTTTAAAACAGGAACGCCGCCTCGTGTCAATGCCCGCTCCATCGACTTTTCCGTCTTGGAACGACAGGAGGGGGACGAGGACGCCCAGCCGTTTTCCTTCCAGAATGCCCAGCCAGCCCCAAACAAAGTGTGCTGCTACATCACCTATACCAACGAAAATACCCATGCAATCATTCGGCAAAACTTGTCCCGCTCTCCGCTGTTTTCCGGCGTGATCGAAGGCGTGGGTCCCCGTTACTGTCCCTCCATTGAGGATAAGGTCACCCGCTTTGCCGATAAGCCCCGTCATCAGCTCTTTTTGGAGCCGATGGGACTCGATACCGAAGAAATTTACATTCAGGGCTTTTCCTCCTCCCTGCCGGAGGAGGTGCAGATTCAAATGCTCCACACCCTGCCCGGCTTGGAACAGGCGGAAATGACCCGCCCTGCCTATGCCATCGAATACGACTGCGTAGACCCCACCGAGCTGCTGCCCACCTTGGAGCATAAAAAGGTTTCCGGTCTTTACGGCGCCGGACAGTTTAACGGCTCCTCCGGCTATGAGGAAGCCGCCGTGCAGGGCTTTGTGGCAGGGGCGAACGCTGCCCTGAAGCTCTTGGGCAGGGAACCGCTCATCTTAGACCGCAGTCAGGGCTATATCGGGGTTCTAGTGGACGACTTGGTCACCAAGGGCACCAATGAGCCGTACCGCATGATGACCTCCCGCACCGAATATCGTCTGCTGCACCGCCAAGACAACGCCGACCAGAGATTGTGCGGCGTGGGCTATCGCATCGGCTTGGTTTCAGCGGAACGCCATCAAGCCGTGCAGGAAAAATATCGACAGGTGGCCGCAGAATGCAAGCGCTTGGCGCATTGCGGCGTGGCACCTACCGCCGAGCTGAATGAGCTGCTTGCCGCCAAGGGAGAGGTCTTGGCGAAAAACAGTCTGCGTCTGGCGGATCTTCTGCGCCGTCCCCGTCTGACCTATGCAGACCTTGCCCCGTTGGACAAAGAACGTCCCAGCCTTCCCAAGGAGGTGACGGAGCAAGTCGAAATTTCCATTAAGTATGAGGGCTATATCGCCAGACAGCAACGTCAGGTGGAGGAAATGCGTCGATTAGAGAGCAGAACCCTTCCGCCCGATTTGGACTATTTGGCACTCAAGGGGCTGCGCTTGGAGGCACGGCATAAGCTATCTGAGATGCGCCCCATAAGCTTGGGGCAAGCGTCACGCATCTCCGGCGTTTCGCCGGCGGATATTGCGGCGCTGATGATAGAGTTGCAAACACAAAAAGGGGGGGCCTCATGAAATGCACTCTTGTGAAGGGGAATACCTGGGCCTTGGAGGGCAGTCAGCTTGTGGGGCTTTATCAGATTGACGATAAGCACTGCATTTTGCTTGACCCCGGCGGACGGAAACAACTGCCTGAGGTCGAATCCGCCATGCAGGAATTGGGTCTTTCCCCTGTGGGGGTCATTTGCACCCATATGCACTACGACCACCACGAAAATACCACCTACTTTCAAACAACCTACGGGGCCAAAGCCTGTCTGCCACAGGGAGAAGCCGATATCATCCGCAACGAACGCAGCCTCAAAAATCACCTGTTTTGCTTCCCCCCGACGGTCATTCACAACACACCCCGCCTGCAACATTTGATCGGCACCGTGGATACCGTCATCGGTGCCACGGATACCGAGGTCACCCTCTGCGGCGTGACCTTTGGTGTGCTCCATACCCCGGGGCATTCCCCTGACCATATCTGCATTGTCACCCCCGACAACGTCTGTTTCGTCGGGGATGCCTTCATGACGGAGGAGGTCTTGGAAACCGCCATGCTCCCCTTTGTCTTCACCCTGCAAGATGATTTGGAGAGCAAGGCGCAGCTGAGAGCAACAAGCTATGACGCCTATCTGCTTTGCCATAACGGCATTGTCTACGGCTCTGCTGAGGCACTCATTGAGAAGAATATCTCCCGCATCTACGAACAGCTTGCCGCCTGTCAGAGACTCATCACAAAACCCATGACCTACAGCGAATGTCATCAGGTCATCACAAGGGAGCTGAAGCTTTCCGTCGGACACCCCGTCCGTGCCCTCTATCTGGAACGCTACATTCGTCCCTATTTGGATGCGCTGGTGGACAGGGACGCTGTTTCTCTCATCGAATGGGACGGGGCAGCAGCCCTCGCCCCCAAGGAGTGATTTCTATGAATAAACGTGTCCTTTTGGGACTCTCCGGCGGGGTAGATTCCGCCGTGGCAGCATCGCTTTTGTTGGAACAAGGCTATGAGGTCTATGCCCACTGGCTCGATATTGGGCTGGGCGGCAGAGAGGATGCCGAGCGGGTCGCAGCCGAACGGAATATCCCCTTTTCCGTGGGGGATATCCGGGAGGCTTTAGAAGCGAACGTCATGCAGCCCTTTGCAGACGAATATTACAAGGGACGTACCCCCGTGCCCTGCGCCCTCTGTAACCCCACCGTGAAATTCCCTGCCCTCTTTGCGCGGGCAGGAGAGGTCGGTGCCGATTGGGTCGCAACGGGGCATTATGCCAAATTGATCCCACAAGCCGAAGGCGGCCTCCTGCTGGCACGGGGAGAGCACCGAAACGATCAGGCCTATCTCTTGTCCCGTCTGCCGAAAGCATGGCTCCCGCACCTCCTCTTTCCCATCGGCAGCTATGAAAAAACACAGGTGCGTGCGTTGGCACATCGCTTCGGGATTCCTGTGGCAGATAAAAAGGACAGCATGGAAATTTGCTTCATCCCCGACAACGACTATGGCGCATGGCTCGACAGGCGAGGTGAAACGCCACCGCCCGGTGACTTTTGCAGCCGTGCAGGTACAAAATTAGGCGGCCATAAGGGCATTCATCACTATACCATCGGGCAGCGGAGAGGGCTGGGGATTCCGGCGGAAGCTCGACTCTTTGTCTCCGAAATCTGCCCCGCAACCAATACCGTTGTTCTCTCCGACGGCTCTGACCTCATGGCAGATATCGTCTGGGGTGAGGACTTAAACCTCTATGCAGACCTACAGGACGGACAGCCCCTTTCCGTACGTCTGCGCCACTCGAAGCAAGAAACCCCCGCCCGCTTCTTCTATACCGAGCACGGAGGAAAGCTCCTCCTGGAGCAGCCTGCAAGGGCACCGACACCCGGTCAACTGGCGGTCTTTTATCAGGGGGATGCCGTTTTGGGCAGTATGTGGATTGAATCGGCACATCGGGTGTCTGAGGATATGCTAAGATAACGTAATGGACTACTTTGAAATGGAGGAGACAGTATGGAACTGGAACGGGTGAAGGGAAATACCTGGGTTTTGAAAAGCTGGCAGATGATCCCATTTTATCGCTTAGATGAACGGCGGTGTATTTTCCTAGACAGCGGCTTAGCACGGGAACGAGAGAAAATTCAGGATGCTCTGGTGCAATTCGGACTGCTTCCTGTGGGCATTATTTGCAGCCATGCCCACATTGACCACATGGGCAACAATGCCTATTGGAAAGAGCACTATGGCACCGAAATTGCGATGTCGCTGGGAGAAGCGGCCCTGCAAGCGTCCCACCTCGGTCTGAATATTACCAATTATGGACTCTCGCCCAAAAACGTGATGGAGTCGCCTGACTTGGGCGGTACCCCCACCATGACAGACCGCATCATTTTACCACAGGAGGATCGGATCAACTTCTGCGGTGTGGACTTCGATATCATTCATACCCCGGGACACACCATTGACCATATCTGTGTGCGTACACCAGACGATGTGCTATACCTCGGAGATGCCATGATGACGGGACGGACACTCCATAACTCAAAATTCCCCTTTGCCTTCAGTATGCAGGGCTATTTGGATTCCATGCGCAGCATTCGCTGGATCTCTGCCTCTCGCTATGTCGTGGCGCACTACGGTATCTATGACGAGATTTTACCCCTCGTCGATATGGAAGCACGCTTTTTGGCGGAACGAATGCTGGATCTGCTGGATCTCGTGGGCGAAAAGACCACGCCCAAGCTTATGACCGCCGCCATCTGTCAGAACTATCATATCCATCCAAAGAATGTGCAGGACTTCGCTTACTTCGAACAATCCAGCCGCTGCTACTTACATTATCTCTGTGACTTGGGCTATCTTGCACCCTCCTTGGAGGGAGACTTCCTCACCTATCGCCCCACGGAAAAGGTGGCGGAGTATATCAAAAAACAGGCTGGGGAAGCCCTGCCCCCCACCGGTCAATTCCGATGAAAGCCGCATTCAAAAAAGCGCCGGCGGCGGTTCGGCTGGTCGCTTTGGATTTGGACGGCACCCTGCTGAATACCCAAAAGGAAATTACCCCCCGTACGCTGCGCGCCCTGCAACAGGCCGCAGAGCAGGGGGTTCTTCCAGTACCCATCACAGGTCGCCCCGCACAGGGACTGCCTGCGGCAGTATTAGAGCTGCCCGGACTTCGCTATGCAGTGACCTCCAACGGAGCAACCATTCGGGATCTTGTCTCCGGAGAGGTTTTGCTGGAAAAGCATCTGCAAGCGGAAACCTGCTTGCAGGTATTGCAGACCTGTCAGCATTTTCCTGTCATTCGGGAGGTCTTTCGGAATGGCATTGGCTATCTCTCCCAGACGGACTTTGAACGGCTCTGTGCCCGCTATCAGGGACTTGCCGTTTTGGATTACCTCAAAAGCACACGGCGGGTTCTGCCGGGCACCGTGGAGGATTTTTTGCGTCAGGGCGGGCTGGTGGAGGAGTTGTTTTTCCTCACCGACAGCCCCGAAACCAAGGCAGCACTCCACCAAACCCTCGCCGGCTTGCCGCATATCGGCTTTGCCGATCCCTTCCCCAATGACTTGGAGGTCATTGCCGGAGATATTGATAAGGGTGAGGCGCTGCGCTATCTGATGGCACGCCTCGAAATTCCATCAGAGCAAACTGTGGCGATGGGAGATGGCGGCAGTGATGTGCCGCTGCTCAAAGCAGCAGGCTTGGGGATTGCGATGGGCAATGCGCCCGACTTCGTAAAGGCGGCGGCGGATGTTGTCACGACCTCCTGCGATGAGGACGGCGTAGCACTGGCCTTAGAACGCTATGTCCTGCGGTCAAATATAGAGAAACGAACGGGGCAAAAAAATGGAACTGACACAAAAGAAACCAACCTTTTTGGAGATTGATGCCTGTAAAACTCTCGCAATTTTCGGGGTCGTTATCATCCACACCTGCATTGCAGGGTATTCCTATGACGTAGGCTCCGGAAACTGGCTTTCCAGTGTCTTTTGGGGGAGCATTTCTCGGGCGAGTGTGCCGCTGTTTTTTATGTGCAGCGGGGCTTTGCTGTTAGACCCTCAAAAAGAGCTGACCCTGCGCAAGCTCTTTTCGAAAAATCTGCTGCGCATTTGCGTCGCCTTATTTTTCTGGGCGTTCGCCTATAAGCTGTATCACCTCTATTTAAATTCTGCTTTCTCTCTGGGTAATCTGATCCAAGCAGGGAAGGAGGTCGTACTCTTTTCCCATGAGTCCCACCTCTACTATCTGCATATGTTGATTTTGGTCTATCTCTTTTTGCCGGTGACTCGCATCCTAATCGCTGCTGCGACAAAGGTGCAGCTGCAATATGCACTGGGGCTTTGGTTCGTTTTTGGAATTTTCTTTCCCACCGTCAGCGGCTTCTGGCCCTTTACGCTCCTGCAAGGCATTCCGCTGCAATGGAAAATGAATATGACCTATGCCGCCATTGGCTATGGCATCCTCGGGTACTATTTGAAACGCTATCCAATCGGGCGTCGAACGCATTCCCTTGCCTTTTTTGGAGTGGGCTTCTGTCTGATCTTTTTCGGGACGTGGACGCTCTCAGTCCAGCAGGGAGAGCTGTACCTCGGCTTTTTGGAGGGGATGAGCGTGGGGGTTTGTCTGCTCGCCATTGGCATTTTCTCTCTTTGTATGCAAAAGAAAAAGCCATGGGGACGCAGGTCAGCTGCGACGCTGCACTTCTTTTCCAAGGCCTCCTTCTGCATTTTTCTTGTCCACGTTTTTTTTATCAGTCGATTTTCGTATTGGGGCTTTACGGTGTTCCTGCTGCCCTGCATTGTTTCGATTCCGATGGTCGTTTTGGGGAATGTTTTCCTCAGCACCTTGGTCTATCTGGTTCTTAGCCGTGTGCCGCTTGTGAAGCGGTGGCTGGTTTGACAAATAAAAAAATCCCGCTGCAAAAACCTGAATTTTTTGCAGCGGGATTTTTTTATAAAAATAATACTCAGCGTCCCAAGCTGTGTACCAGCATGGGAATGGCACGCTCGAAGCTGACACCGTACCAGCGGGCTTCGGGGTCCTTCTGTGTTTCACGGATGCACTCTAAGGTGTAATCGACGGCAATCTTTAAGCTGCCCTCTAAGTCCTTGCCATTCATCAACGCACCCACACAGGCGGAGGCAAACACGTCACCTGTGCCGTGGAACTGCACGGGAAGCTTTTCGTTGAAGTAGCTGGAATAGGTATCGGTTGCTGCGTCATAGGCCATGGCACCGATTTTGTCCTCGGCAAAGCTGACACCGGTGAGGATGGCGGTCTTGCAGCCGAGACCAGTCAGCTTTTTTAGAAGCTCCTTAATATAGGCTTCGTCATAGTCGCTGCCGACATAGGGGATATCCAGCATGAAGGAGGCTTCCGTCAGGTTGGGGACGATAACATCCGCTTTGCCGCACAGGCTGCCCATCTTTTTGGCAAATTCAGGGGTGAAGCCAGGGTAGAGAACGCCGTTATCTGCCATGGCAGGGTCAACATAGACGAGGGTGCCTTCGCCGCCGAAATCGTCGAAGAACTGGGAGACCAAATCAATCTGCTCAAAGGAACCGAGATAGCCGGTATAGATGGCATCAAAGCCCATGCCTTCTTTCTTCCAATGGGCGGAAATGGGGGCGATTTCTTGGGTGAGGTCGTGGAAGGTGAAATCCTTAAAGCCGCCGGTGTGGGTGGATAAAACGGCGGTAGGCACCACACAGGCCTCCACGCTCATGGCGGAGATGATGGGCAACGCAACGGTCAGAGAGCATTTACCCAAACAGGAAATATCTTGAATGGAAACAACACGCTTCATTTTGAAGGCTCCTCCTTATACAATAAGCGCCCCTTACGAGGTCGCTTTTTTATCTTTTGATAACATACCACAAATCTGGTCACATTTCTATAGCCAATCCCGTTTTATTTCACAAGGCCAGCGGCGGAGCGCCGCCCCTAATTCGAGTTCGTACCTTTGCGGTTGAATCGACCTACGTTCCCGGTATAAAGTTGACGAGGAACCGTGAGAGGGCAAAAAAGAGGGCTTGCGAAAAAGTCCCATAGTACCGTGTAACGGTTAAATCTTCTCTTTAGTGAAATGGTAGTAGGGGACGATGCCAACATCGTCCCGGCGGCGGAGCGCCGCCCCTAATTCGAGTTCGTACCTTTGCGGTTGAATCGACCTA
>CAYQRI010000006.1:0-562 GCA_964420085.1 uncultured Ruminiclostridium sp. | reverse complement strand
ATGCCAACATCGTCCCGGCGGCGGAGCGCCGCCCCTAATTCGAGTTCGTACCTTTAAGGTAGTAGGGGCGGGGCGGAGCAACCAAAAAAGCCTTCCGAAAAACGGAAGGCTTTTTTGGTGAGTAATAATGGAAGGATTTATATCAATCGCGGTGTGGGATAGAAGAATGCCCACAAGCGGATCGTTCAAAAATTCATTTTGCAAGTTATCTTGCAAAATTGAGAGAGATTAGATGGAACTCTTTCATTTCTCAAAAATTCACAAATCTCTTAAGTCGATGCCCATTATCTAGCATTTGTAGAAAAAAGTCAATCGACATAATTAACAAAAAAATAGAATCGTTTTTGGTCATTTGTTGAAGGCGTGGCGAGTTCGTCAGTCAGCAACAAAAAAGGCTTATGGATAATTGTGGAAATGTGACAGAAAACACAACCAAAATAAGGAAATAACTTGCATTGGGAAACAACTTTTCTTGCAAAAAAATAGAAAAAAGAGAAATGCGGCGAAAAAAACGTGTGGAGAACAGGAAATTTCCTTTCCACCACACACATTCTTCGCCGCA
>CAYQRI010000005.1:0-47869 GCA_964420085.1 uncultured Ruminiclostridium sp. | reverse complement strand
TGCAGGCGCTTGCCAATAATACAATCGTTACTTTGTTCGGTTTTGAGGGTGTGTAACCCACCAGTTGGTGTTGATTACAATGAGGGTCCACCCGTTCCCATCCCGAACACGGAAGTTAAGCTCATTTGTGCCGAAAATACTTGCTTGGAGACGAGCCGGGAAAATAGGTAGCGCCAACATGAAAAGAGGACAGTCGTTTGACTGTCCTCTTTTTCTTTATATCTGGTCAATTTACGCAAGAAATAAAAGTAGTTTGAGAACTATTTGAGTTTATAGTATTTGCTCTGCAATGAAGATTTACCAGATATCCATGCAATCAAATGACGGAAGTCTTGCATAAATGGGAATCTTGCAAGACTTCTAGCGTGACTTGCAAGATTTAAGGAGAAAGAGAGGGCATGGCGGATAACCAAAGCGCTGCAAATTCGTCCATTCCCTTGGCATTCGGGTGGAAACCATCCAAAGAAGAATAGCTTTTTCCTGACTCTGATATATCTACTAAATGGCAAAATGGCTGGCTGGCAGCGGCACGGATACAGGCGTTATAGGACAGAAGTCGCTCGGTTGTACAGGCAATTCGCTGCGGAGAAGGTGTGCCCAAATATCCCGTAATCAGAGTGCCGCAAAAAATATGTGCGCTTGGATAGGTTGCACGAATGCGGGAGAGCATCTTGGCATAGTCCGACCCGAAGGGCTCCAGAGAGAGATAAAGGTTGACGTCATTCAGCCCCGTGTAGATCAAGATGCAGTCGGGGGTTTCCGTGTCTGTGCCCAATGAACGAATACGGCTGGGAGAGCAGGCACCCATCATGCCAGCCGCTGAAACTGTACTTCCTGCCCAAGAATCATTCCGCAGAAGGGTTCCATTTTGCGCATGAATCACCTTCATAAACCAACTGTCTTCCACTGAATGGATGCCGGAAACGGCAGAAAGGGTTGGGGAGTAGTAGGCACCGCTGGATGGGCTGCATCCCTCAAACGTACTAATCGAATCACCTAAAATGGAGAATTTGTTCATTTTCGTCGTCATCGTTGCTCGCCTCCTTATTTTTATCATAGCAAAAATGCCATAAAAAGGGAAGGATTGAGGGAAAAAAAAGAGATTTTTCATTTTTTCCGATTCTGGTGAAAGTTTGTACCGAAAAGCACTGGACAATTTGCCCGATTGGCTTTATTATAGATAATGTTTTAGTCTTCCTGCGGACTGATACGAAAAAGTTGGGGAAAAAAGAGAATTTGGCAAGGAAAAACAGAGGTGATGCTATGAAGCAAAAGTTTTACGGCGGCGTCCACCCCGCCGAACACAAGGAAGCTACTGAGCAGAAACCGATTCAGCAGCTCGCCAAGGCTCCGGCACAGGTTGTTATCCCGATGTCTATGCATATCGGTGCTCCCTGTAAGCCTGTCGTGCAAAAAGGCGATGCTGTTTTAGTCGGTCAAATGATCGGTGCTACGGCGGGTCTCGGTTCTCCCATCCACTCCAGTGTCTCTGGCACAGTTGTGGCGGTTGAGCCTCGTCCCGGTACGGGCGGTGTGCCCACGCTTTCTGTCGTGATCGAGAATGACTTCCAAAACACCCTTTCTCCGGACTGTAAGCCGCGTGATAATGTCGATGCCCTGACTTCTCAGGAAATCGTTGACATCATCCGTGACGCTGGCTGTACCGGTATGGGCGGCGCGGGATTCCCCACCCACGTCAAAATTGGATCTGCAGTCGGCAAAGCAGACACCATTATCGTCAATGGTGCAGAGTGCGAACCTTACATCACCGCTGACCATCGCCTGATGCTTGAGCAAGGCGAGAAGATCATCGGCGGCGTTCGGTTCATCATGAAAGCCCTTCAACTGAATCATGCGTACATCGGCATCGAAGATAACAAGATGAACGCTGTGAATCACTTGAAGGAATTGGTTGGAGATGCAAAGGATATCACAGTGGAAGCACTGCGCACCCGCTACCCGCAGGGCGCAGAAAAGCAGCTGATCCAGCGTATCACCGGTCGTGAGGTTCCTCCCGGAAAGCTCCCCGCTGATGTGGGCTGCTGCGTGTTTAATGCGGCTACCACTGCGGCGATCTACGACGCTGTCGCACTGGGTCTGCCCGTGTATCAGCGCGTGATCACCATCACCGGCAGTGCAGTTAAGAACCCCGTGAATTTGCTGGCTCCTGTCGGTACCTCCTTCTCCCACCTGATCGAAGAAGCCGGCGGCTTTAACGGCACGCCTGCTCGCGTCATCTCCGGCGGTCCCATGATGGGCTTCGCACAGTATGATATGTCGGTTACGATGGGTAAGGCAAGCAACTGCGTTCTCTGCTTGGACAAGGAACACCTTCCTGCAACAAGTGAGAACCCCAATTGCATTCGTTGCTCTCGTTGTGTCAACGTCTGCCCCATGCACCTGACACCGCTCTTCCTCAATATGTACGCAAAAGCTCACCTCTGGACAGAGGTCGAGGATCTGCGCATCATGGATTGCATGGAATGCGGCAGCTGTCAGTATATCTGTCCCGCCAGAATTCCTCTGGTACAGCAGTTCCGTGTCGCAAAATTCGCCATCCGCCAGCAGGCGGCAAAGAAGTAAGGAGGGGATAGCATGGACGAATTTAAATTGAGCGTAGCCTCCTCACCTCACGCATCGTCTCCTGTTGGAACCAAGCATTTGATGCGAGATGTTCTCATTGCTTTGATTCCCGCAATGGCAATGGGCGTCTATGTGTTTGGACCTCGTGCGCTGACCATGACCTTGGTCTCGGTCATTTTCTGCGAAATCTTCGAGTGGGGCTATTGTGCGCTGATGCACAAGCCGAATCCCATCGGCGATTTCTCCGCTGCAATCACCGGCGTTCTGCTGGTCTTTGTATGTCCCGTTACCCTGCCCTATTGGACCATCATCATCGGCGACTTCTTCGCCATCGTGATTGTCAAGCAGCTGTTCGGCGGCTTGGGCACCAACTTCTTAAACCCCGCACTGGCCGGTCGTGCATTCCTGATGCTCTGCTATCCCGTGCCCATGACCACTTGGGTTCTGCCCGGCAAGGAAAACTGGACTGGTCTGGTCTCTGCCGGCCAAGCCGGTGTGGACTTCATGACCGGTGCAACCCCCCTGTCCGTGGACTTCATGAAGGGCGGAATCAACCCCGATGCCTCTCTGGCTGATATGTTCATCGGTACCATCGGCGGCTGCGTCGGTGAAGTCTCTGCCATCGCTCTGCTGATCGGCGGTATCTACCTCATCGCCCGTGGCGTGATCCGCATCCGCATTCCTGCGGCTTACATCCTCACCGTTGCTGTCCTGACTCTGATTTTCTCCCGTGCGCCCGAAGGCGTCGATGCCTTCTCCTGGATGCTGCGTGAAATCTTTGCAGGCGGTCTGTTCCTGGGTGCCTTCTTCATGGCAACCGACTATGTAACCAGCCCCAACACCCCCAAGGGCGAAGTCATCTTCGGCATTGGCGCCGGCTTGTTGGTGGTCTTTATTCGTTACTTCGGCGGCTACCCCGAAGGCGTCTGCTACTCCATCTTGGTCATGAACATTCTCGTGTGGCTGATCGATCAGGCTACCATGCCCAATCGTTTTGGCGTGACTCCCGAAATGCGTAAGGCTGAGAAGGCAAGAAAGAAAGCAGCAAAAAAGGAGGGATCTGAGGCATGAGCACAACAAAGAAAGAACCCGGCTTGGCGAGCCTCGTGATCGTTCTGGCTGCCATTTGTCTCGTCATTGCCACCCTGTTGGGACTCGTCAATAAAGTGACGGTTGAGCCAATTGCAGCAAATACCGAAAAAACCGTGCAAGACTCCTTGAAAATTGTTATGCCGGCAGATAGCTATGAAAAAGTTGAGTATACCGCTGGTGATGTGACCCTCGATACCGGTACCGTTGTTCCCGTTTTGGCTGTCTATCAGGCAGGCGATCAGGGCTATGTCGTGGAAGTGAACTCTCCCAATGGCTTCGGCGGTGCATTGGATATGATGGCTGGCATCAGCAGCACCGGTGAGGTCACCGGCATCGCTGTCATCTCCCATGCAGAGACCTCCGGTCTTGGCTCTAAGGCCACCGATCCCGAGTGGCAGGCACAGTTCAAGGGAGCCACTGACATTGTGAGCGTCACCAAGGACGGCGGCACCATCAATGCCATCACAGGCTCCACTATCACATCCCGTGCAGTGTGCGACGGCGTCAATGCCGCCCGTGCTGTCGTGGAAGCTCTGGGTTAAGGAGGGACCAATAAAATGAATGTAAAAAAACAATTTGTAGATGGCCTCATCACCCAGAACCCCGCTCTGGTACAGCTTTTGGGTATGTGTCCCCTGCTGGCAATCACGACTTCTCTCTTCAACGGTCTTGGTATGGGTATTTCCGTTACCATTATTTTGACCTGTTCCAACATCGTTATCTCCGCTTTGCGGAAAATTATTCCAAGTAAGGTGCGTATTGCCTGCTATATTGTCGTCATTGCAGGCTTCGTTACCATGGTTGACCTGCTCTTAAAGGCGTTTTTGCCCGCTCTGTCTAAGAGCTTGGGTCTGTTTATTCCCCTGATCGTCGTCAACTGCGTTATCTTGGGTCGTGCAGAGGGCTTTGCTTCTAAAAATAGCGTGGCTGCTTCTGCATTTGACGGTATTTTCCAGGGAATCGGCTTTACCTGTGCGCTGGTCGTCATGTGTGTTATCCGTGAGTTCCTGGGCGCAGGTACCTTCGGTGGCGGTCTGCTCAATGGCGGCAAGGGCATCATGATTCTGCCCGAAGGCATCCCCGCTCTGGGTATGATCCTTCCCGTGGGCGGCTTCCTGACTTTAGGCTGCGTTATTGCTGCTGTGCAGTATTTCATGAACAAGCCTAAGAAAGCTAAGGAGGTGGCGAAGTAATGGAGAGTATTACCAGTTTGCTTGCAATCGCCTTAGGTGCGGTTCTCGTCAACAACTTCGTTCTGTCTCAGTTCTTGGGCATCTGTCCCTTCATGGGCGTTTCCAAGAAGGTTGATACCGCACTGGGCATGGGCATGGCAGTTATTTTCGTCATGGGTGTGGCCTCTGCGGTCAACTGGCCCATCAACAAGTTCATCCTGGAGAGGAATGGTCTGGGTTTCTTGCAGACCGTTACCTTCATCCTGGTTATCGCCTCCCTCGTTCAGTTCGTGGAAATGTTCCTGCAGAAGTCTATGCCCTCCCTCTATGATGCGTTGGGTGTGTATCTGCCCCTCATTACCACCAACTGTGCCGTGTTGGGCGTCGTGCTTCAGAATACGCAGAAGACCTATACCTTTGCAGAGAGCTTGACCTACGGTATCACCGGCGGTGTCGGCTTCCTGCTTGCAATCGTTCTGTTTGCCAGCGTCCGTGAACGGATGGAATTCTCCAAAAGCCCCAAAAGCTTTGAGGGATTCCCCATCGCTCTGGTCGCAGCCAGCTTGATTGCTTTGGCATTCATGGGCTTCTCCGGCCTGAAGGTTTGGTAAGGGAGGCGAGGAGAGAATTATGAGTACAACAATTTTAGCCCCCATCGTACTATGCGTACTGGGTATCATTTTCGGTGCCATTCTGGCCTTTGCTTCCAAGGTCTTTGCCGTGGAAAAGGATCCCCGTGAGGAAGCCATCGGCGAAGTCCTGCCCGGCGCAAACTGCGGCGGCTGCGGATATCCCGGCTGCGGCGGCTTTGCAACTGCCGTGGTGAAGGGAATCGCTCCCGTCGATGCCTGCTCCCCCGGCGGCCCTGAAACAGCCAAGAAAATTGGCGAAATCATGGGCGTTGAGGTCGCAGAAGGTGCCAGAAAGATCGCACAGGTGCTTTGCACCGGCGGCGGTCACGATAAGACCCGCTATGACTATGTCGGTCTGGATACCTGCTTGGGTATGACCCGTGTTTCCTCCGGTCCTTTGCAGTGCTCTTATGGCTGCTTGGGCGGCGGTGACTGCGTAGAGTCCTGTAAGTTCGATGCCATCCACGTTGTGGACGGCGTCGCAAAGGTGGACAAGGAAGCTTGTGTTGCTTGTGGTGCTTGTGTAGATGCTTGCCCCAAGCATATCATTCAGATTGTTCCCCTCAATGCAAAGAAGTATACCGAGGTACCCTGCTCCTCCAAGGATAAGGGTCCTGTGGTTCGTGCAGCCTGCGACAACGGCTGTATCGGCTGTAAGCTTTGCGTCAAGGCCTGCCCCAAGGAAGGCGCCATTGTGGTTGAGGATCTCCTCGCCAAGATCAACTACGATATTTGTATCGGCTGCGGTATGTGCTCTCGTGCCTGCCCGCGTAAGCTGATTACCGTAGATGGTGTGGTGCTGCCTCCTAAGCCGAAGAAGCCCGATGCTCCCAAGCCTGCTGCGGAAGCAGCACCCAAGGCAGAGGAGAAGGCTCCTGAGGCACCCAAAGCGGAGTAATATGGATAAGAAGTCCGTAGGAAACTTGGTTTCCTACGGACTTTTTTTATGCCATCAGATCGCAATAGGGTTTTTCGCCGCAAGAGCGGTGCTTACCCTTCCGTTACGGAAAGAGGCGCTGATAGTCTGCGTCCGGAAGCTTTTCCTTGGCCCAAGTGTTTGCTTGCTCTGGTGTCATGGGGATGGTCTTGCTTCCTGTGACCAAGACACCGCAGCAGCGTTTGGCATATTTACTACACACACCACCCTTGCCATAGAGGGTATAGTCTCCATCCCTATTTTTAAAGAGGGTTTCTTTGATACCACAGCCTGCATAGGCAGCAATGGCAACGCCCTTATCCTTTGGCGGGGGCTTAATCGAGCAAGTGGTACAGTTCATAAGAGGCTCCTTTCTGTGTGGAAGCGTGGCTTCCGATTCCTTATCTTGCTTGCAGTATATCGAAGAAAGGAGGTGTCTTCCGTGATGATGTTACATAAAATAAAAAAATCTTTAAACGGTATAGCAATGTGATATAGTCTCCTTTTGTACAATTTCTGCATAGTGCGCCGGATCGGTGTCGCCCTCCGTACTGAAAAGCAGAAGGATAGAGTTTTCATCCAGCTGCATCGCCTGGCGTAGGTCGGCTGCGTATTCTTCTGCCAAAACAGCGGCAAGCCCGACCGTCACGGCACCGCTTTCCCCGGAAATGATTTTGCGGTCACCGGAGGTAGGATGCGCAAAAAGCCGCATCCCAAGCTCGGTTACCGTATCAGGACAGGAGAAATAGAAGCTCGCACCATCTCGCAGAATGGGCCAGGTCACGGTGCATGGCTCGCCACAGTTCAGCCCTGCCATGCAGGTGCTGCCCTCCGGTGCCGTGGGGTGGGGCAGACCGTCGGCGGCTTCGACGGAACGATAGATACAGGGGATAGAGGACGGCTCCACCACCGAAAAGATAGGGGGGGCTTCGGCATAGTGATTCGCCAGATAGCCCAAAACACCACCCGCCATGGCACCCACACCTGCCTGTAAAAAAACGTGGGTGGGTTGTTGAAAGCCGTATTCGCTGAGTTGTTCAGCTGCTTCCCGTGCCATCGTGGTATAGCCTTGGATAATCCACTGCGGGATTTCTTCATAGCCGGGGAAGCTGGTATCCTGCACCAAAAACCACCCGTTTTTTTCTGCCTGTGTCGCTGCATAGCGAACCGTGTCGTCATACTCCAGCTCTAAAATGCGAACCTCCGTACCGCCTACATCCCGAATGGCTTGGGCACGCACGGGGGAGGAGCCGACGGGGAGATAGACGTGTGATTGACAGCCGAGCTGATGTGCCGCCCA
Organism: uncultured Ruminiclostridium sp.; assembly: GCA_964420085.1. GTDB lineage: Bacteria > Bacillota > Clostridia > Oscillospirales > Oscillospiraceae > Evtepia. Next base: position 40,174 of record CAYQRI010000005.1, on the reverse strand, counting down.
AGCGACACCCCGCCCATGGTTGCCGTCGGTGGCGGTTACAAAGGTCATGCGGTGCAGTGCGTCTTGGAACCTTGGGTCGGATAGGTCAGAGAAGCTTCGGCAGCCCAGCGCACGGCAGGCGAGCTTAGAGAGGGCGTAGAGTCCACCCAAGCCCTTGAAGGCGTTGAGACCAAAGCGATGGGATTCATCCTTGACAAAGATAGCCTGCACCCCCAAGCGTTTTGCCAGACCGTCCAAACGGACAAGCGGCGTTTGTGCATAGCTTGGCTGCTGTTTGTGGAATTGATAGGCTTCCTCTGTGGCAGCTTTCGTGAGAAAGGCAGACACAAAACCGTCTGCAAGCGGTTCGCTTTCCAGTGCAGATAAGGTACCAATGGTATAGTGCTTCATGAAAAAAATCTCCTTGGTTTTGTTTTATCCTCAGTGTACGGGAAAACGGGAACGAATGCAAGAAAAAGGGCGAGCTACAGAACGTGTGTGTTCTGTGGCTCGCCCTTTGTGTGTGAACAGTGCGTATTCCAAACGGAGGGTGGGGGAGCTTTATTTGGCAGGAAAAACACAGGAATTGATTTTAGTCCAAAAGCTTGATACAATAGTAGGCTAGAATGGAGCGCACACCCATGGAGTGCGGCGCTGTTGTGAATTGCGAAAAGGATGTGAAGGAATGAAACTGCTGGTGATTGACGGAAACTCCATCGTCAACCGTGCCTTTTACGGAATGCGACCTCTGACCAACAAGGAGGGCTTTCCGACGCAGGCGATTTATGGTTTTTTGAGTATCTTACGGCGTATGGTGGAGGAGATCGAGCCGGAGGGGCTGTGTATCGCCTTCGACCGGAAGGAGCCGACCTTCCGCCATCTTGCCTATGAAGGCTATAAGGCGCAGAGAAAGGGAATGCCAGACGAGCTTTCTGTGCAAATGCCTGTTCTGAAGCAGGTTCTGGACGCCATGAATATCCCACGCTACGAGCTTTCCGGGTGGGAGGCGGATGACCTGATTGGCACCATTTCACGCAAATGTGAGGCCGCCGGCTGGGATTGCCGCATCGCCACGGGGGATAAGGATTCTCTCCAGCTTGTCACCGACCATACCTATGTGGAGCTGGTGACCAGCCGCATGGGAAAAACCACGACCCGAGAGGTGGATCCCGGTGTATTTCAGGAGCTGTATGGCTTTGCTCCGCCACAGATGGTGGATTTAAAAGCCCTGATGGGGGATGCGTCCGACAACATTCCCGGTGTGCCGGGCGTGGGAGAAAAGACGGCGATGAGCCTGCTCCACGCAAACGGCACCCTGCAAGGGATTTATGAGAAATTGGAGCAGGAGAGTCTGGATGCAAAGCCGGGTGTAAAGAAAAAGCTCACGGAGGGAAAGGACAGCGCCTTCCAATCCTTCGATTTATGTACCATTCGCTGTGATGCCCCCATGGACTTTACCCCCGAGGAAACCCTGCGCCGCCCGGTGAATGCCGTCCTGCTGCGAGAGCTGTTCTTAACGCTGGATTTTCGGAACCTAATGAGCCAAATGGGATTGCAGGAGGCTGTGGTGGCAGGGGGAGAAACGACCGTCTGCGCAGAGGAGCGGATGACAGAGCAGGTGACTGACCCCAAACGGGCAGAGGAATTGCTCAATTTGTGGCAAAAGAATCCCGTTGCACTTTTGGCTTTGCCGAATTTATCTGTGCTTGCGGTTTGCTGGGGCGAAGCATGGGGCGAGGTGGCTGTCCTTTCAGAGGATCAGCTTTCTAATTTTGCAGAGCTGCGGGCGAAATTGCTCGCTCCCACAGTCTCGAAGCTTGGGTATCATGTGAAGGATGTCATGAGCCGTGCCCTGACGCTTGGCATTTCTGCCGATGGCTTTGTCTTTGATGCCGCCATTGCCGCCTATTTGCTTTCTCCAACGGATGGAAGCTATGAGCTGGACAAGGTCGGGGCGAAATATTTTAAAGAGACCTATCCCCCCGAAAAGGAGTATTTAGGTGCGAAGGCATGGATCAAGGAGGAGCAGCGAGAAAAGGCGGTGGCGGCGATGGCACGTCATGTGGCGCTATTGCCGGCGCTGTATGAAATCCTGCCGCCTCAGCTTGCGGAATCGGGACTGGAACGCATCTATAGGGATATCGAACTGCCCCTCTGTCCTGTGCTTGCTGAGATGGAACAGGCAGGTGTTTTAGTGGATCAGGGAGCGTTGGAGCGCTTTGGAGAGACCTTACAGCAGCGGATCACAGCGCTGCAAGCCGAAATCTTTGCTTTGTGTGGGGAAGAATTTAACCTAAACTCCACCCAGCAGCTGGGTACTGTGCTTTTCGAGCACATGGGCTTACCGCCCGTGAAGAAAACCAAAACGGGCTATTCTACCAATGCTGAGGTTTTGGAAAAGCTGCGCCCTGTGCATTCCGTCATTGACAAGATTTTGGATTATCGACAGCTCACCAAGCTGAATTCCACCTATGTGGAGGGGCTTTCCAAGGTGATTGCAGAGGACGGACGCATCCATACCTCCTTCCAAAATACCGTGACGGCAACTGGGCGGCTGTCCTCCACAGAGCCGAACCTACAAAATATTCCTGTGAGAACGGAGCTGGGCGCTCAAATCCGCACGATGTTTATTGCCAGACCCGGCTGGGTGCTGGTCGATGCAGACTATTCGCAAATTGAGCTGCGTTTGCTTGCCGCCATCGCTGAGGACGAGCGGATGATTGAAAGCTTCCATGCGGGAGAGGATATCCACACCTTGACCGCTTCGCAGGTGTTTGGAGTGCCTGTGGAGGAGGTTTCCCATGAGCTGCGGCGGCGGGCGAAGGCGGTGAACTTCGGTATTGTCTATGGCATTTCAGGCTTTTCACTGGCGCAGGATATTGGGGTCACGAGAAAGGAAGCGGGGGCGTATATCGAGCGCTACTTGGCGACCTTTTCCGGTGTGCGGAATTATATGGACAGCGTCAAGAAGCAAGCGAAGGAGAATGGCTATGCCAGTACGGTGATGGGTCGCCGCCGCTGGCTGCCGGAGCTGCAATCCACAAACTTTAATCTGCGTGCCTTTGGCGAGCGTGTGGCACTGAATATGCCCATACAGGGCACGGCAGCGGATGTGATGAAGCTTGCCATGATTGGAGTGTCCAAGCGTTTGCAGGCGGAGGGCTTGCAGGCTCGTCTGATTTTGCAGGTACACGATGAACTCATTGTCGAATGCCCTGAAGCTGAGGTCGAGCGGGTTCGAGTCCTCTTGGTGGAGGAGATGGAGGGGGCAGGAAGCTTCGCCGTCCCCCTCCGCACAGAGGCAGGCGTGGGGCAGAGTTGGGCAGAGGCAAAGGACGGCGGCTGAGAGCCGCTTCTAACTCGAGAGTACACGATTGCGGTTCAATCGACTTATGTTCCCGGTATAGGGTTAGGAAATGGTTCGTTGGCGGGTGACAGAGTTTATTGTATAGAGAACTGACAAAGCGGAATTTGGAGCGGCACACTGCCGCAGGGGGAATAGAAATGGAATATCGTGTGGTTCCGATGGATCGGTCGCATCTTTCCGGCGTGGCTGAGCTGGAACGGCTCTGCTTTTCCACGCCGTGGAATGAAAAGATGCTGGAGGAAGAATTGTATAACGATACCGCCTCCTTTTTGGTGGCGGAGGGGACAAGCGGCGAGGTCTTAGGCTATGCCGGTCTGCACGTTGTGTTAGACGAGGGCTATATTGATAACGTAGCGGTGCGCCCCTCCTGTCGCCGTCAGGGGATAGCAGACCGCCTGTTGGAGGTCTATTGTCGCTTTGGAGAGGCGAATTTAGCCTTTCTTACGTTGGAGGTACGCCCCTCCAATGCAGAAGCCGTAGCACTCTACCAAAAGCACGGCTTTTTGGAGGCAGGTCGGCGGAAGGACTATTACGATGGTCCGAAGGAGGATGCCCTCCTGCTGACTCGAACCTTTAGACCCATACAAAACGAGAAAGGACAAAATGGATGATTATTCTTGCGGTGGAATCCTCCTGCGATGAAACGGCAGTCGCCTTGGTGCAGGACGGTCGGACAGTGCTGGCAGACTGCATTGCATCGTCTGTGGAGATGCATAAAATTTATGGCGGTGTGGTGCCGGAGCTGGCATCCAGAAAGCATATTGAAGTAATCGCCGCCTTGGCGGATGAAGCCTTGCAGAAAGCGAGCCTCACACGAGCGGATATTGATGCTGTGGCGGTGACCTATGCGCCCGGACTGATCGGTGCGCTGCTGGTTGGCGTGAGCTTTGCCAAGTCGGTTGCCACTGCTCTTGGCGTGCCGCTCATTCCCGTACACCATGTGCGTGGACATATTGCCGCCAATTACATCGCCCATCCCACACTGGAGCCGCCCTTTGTCTGTCTCTGCGTTTCGGGGGGAACGTCCCTGATTGTGGATGTGAGGGGCTATACCGACATGGAAATCTTGGGTGCCACACGGGACGATGCAGCCGGAGAATGCTTTGATAAGATCGCCCGTGTGATGGGCCTAGGCTATCCAGGCGGTGCCCCATTGGACAGAGCCGCCAAGGAAGGGGACGACAAGCGCTTTACGCTGCCGAAGGTTCATATTCAGGACGAACCACTGGAGATGTCCTTTTCCGGACTGAAAACGGCGATGCTGAACCTGATCCACAAAATGGAGCAGAAGGGGGAGACATTGCCCATTGCGGATCTGGCGGCTTCGTTTTCTGCGGCAGTCAGCGAGGAATTGGTGCCGCGCACCATGCAGGCCGCCCGTCAGCTTGGCTATGGCAAGGTGGCCGTGGTTGGTGGCGTAGCGGCGAACTCCCGCATTCGCCGTGATTTGGAAACCTCCTGTGAAAAAGAAGGCTGCACGCTGTATCTGCCACCGCTCAAGCTCTGCGGCGATAACGGCGCCATGATCGGCAGCCAAGGCTATTATGAATATCTGGCAGGGGAGCGGGCGGAAAGCGACCTGAATGCCTATGCCAACCGCAGGATTTCACGTCCGTATCGGGAGGGATAACGGCAGGATCAGACAGCATATAAAACGGAAAAAATAGAAGTGGAAAGTACGGCAGCGGTTAGCGTCTTGCTTTCCACTTTTTTACATCAGGTGTGGATAACCCTGTGGATAATGTGTATAACTATCTGTAGAGAAATGCCTGTTTTTTTCAGTCTTTAAAGAAAAACATATTGAAAAAAGACGATTTTTTACCATATACTATTTGTATATCAAAATTCTATTGACAGGGATTTCATTCCGTGATAAAATAAACTACATAAGCCCTTGAATTTCTCAATGCTTTTGGTCACCCACCAAACCCGCTGAATCACCCAAGAATCCAACAGCAAATTATGACCTGCTAGCGGTTTATGGCACACTAAAACACACGAACATAGGCGTTTGCTTGCGTGGCTCAAAGGTAGAGCACGTCACTCGTAATGACGGGGTTGTGAGTTCGATTCTCACCGCAAGCTCCACAGAAAAACCCCGGACAGCTTTGTCCGGGGTTTTCTTTTACAAAATTTTCTTTATTTTCTTGGCCGGTTCCTCTGCCTCCGGGGGGACAATATCATTGAAGCGGTCAAAGGTCTGGGCGGCCTTTGACTCCGCCGATGCAATGACATGGGCATAAATATTGGCGCTGGAAGTCTGACATATGGTAATAGTCTGGTCGTCAAAGTTGACATCCTGCCACCGCAATCCAGCAAGCTCCCCACGCCGGAGGCCAGAAAGCAAATCAAAGGTCATTGTGTACCTCTGTCAGAATGTAGGATACAGCCTCTGATCTCAGGATGTGACCGATAGGTATTCTCCAGTGTTTTTTCGCACAGGATTACTTTCATGTTCGTATCCATTGACAAGCCCAGCACTGCCAAATCAAAGCAGTCAAATATGGCAGATACATACAATTTTCCGTCCCGGCATTTTATTTCTGTCATGTCAGTAATACATTTTTCCAATGGTTTATCCGATTGGAAGTTTCGTTTCAGTAAGTCATCCGATTTTCTGGTCTCTTTATCTGCTTTGGTAATACCATTTGGCTTTCCTTTTGGTCTGTGGCTAATACCGATTTCTTCTATTACACGGTACACTGTTCGCTCGCTTGGGACATGAACGCCATTGGGATTTTTTAGTTTTAAAGCCTGATGCATACGAATTCTTCCATAGGTGTCATTGCATTCATCTTCGTTACAGATATCTAGCATGGCATCTGCCAGAGTCTGATATTTCCATGGTTTATCCTTATATTTCAAGTAATTATGAAAGCCCTGCCTAGTAACGCCTAAACTCTTACAATAGAATGATATGTTTCCTTTGATAACGCCGTCTTCTGTTTTTTTAGCAATAAACATTAGTCTCTGCTTTTTGTTGACTTCCGACGGCTGGCTGCGAAAAAAGCGCTTGCTTCCTCAAGAAATTCATTTTCTTCTTTTAGGCGTCGAATCTCTTTATCCTGAGTCCTCACCTGTTTTCTGAGTTCGATAAGTTCCTCATTAAGAGATAATGCATTGCATGGAGTATGAACAGCTGCCTTTGCATCTAACCGCCCCTCTTTGAATGCTCTAACCTATGCATAGATGGTGCCAGAAGGAACACCCACTTCCTCCGCCGCTTTGTGTCCGCCAATTTCCTGAGCCAGTTTTACCGCCTGAGATTTAAATTCCTGATCATAAGTTTTTGTGATTCGTTTTGCCATTGTAAATTCTCCTATTCTCTGTTGATTATATATCAAAATCCTTGAGAATAGGTTGGCAATTTTTATTGTAAAACATCTGTTCTGCAGAAAGGTTGGAGAACAGGCTGGTGGGCTCAAAGTGGAAAAGGTCATAGAAGATGCACTGTTTAAATTTGCAGGGGAGCTTTCTTTGGATATGATTCGTGGAAAAGAAGAAGGATCAAGATAAGAGGGGAGGTACTATTTTATCCGTTTTTGACTGAAAGACCTTGGGAAATGGAAAAGAATATGTTACACTGGAAGTAGTTCCTTTCATTTCTATATTCAATAGGAGGAAACGATATGAAGCTGCGTGTGCTCTATCTTGGGAAAATGGACTTTCCTTTATTCCGGCTCGTACAATGTGAGGATGAAACCGAAATGGTTTCCTCGCCTGCGGTTGCCATTCTGATTCAACATCCAACCCTCGGAAATATTCTTTACGATACTGGAAACAGTGTCAACTTTGCGCAGGACTATAGCCCCGAAATGCTCCATAATTATCCCGTCACAGAATGTATCCCCCTCAAAGATGCCTTGGCGGAATGCGGGCTGACTGTCCATGACATCGACCACATTATCCTCTCTCATTTGCATTTTGACCATGCCGGTGGTCTGCGGGACTTCGTCGGTACCCGTGCGATCAAGCACGTCATGGTCTCGGAGGGTGATTTGAAAAACGCCTACTTCAGCGTGATGACCGGCAACGGCGGCGCCTACATTCGCTCGCTCTTTGATGTGGAGGGGATTCAATTTGAAGCCATCAACGAAACCACCGCCTTGGCAGAGGATTTGACCCTCTTTGTGCAAGAAGCCCATACCCCTGGTGTTATTGGCTTGCTTCTCAAAACAGAAACTGTCGGCACGATCATTGCCACCAGTGACACAGTCTATACTGCAGAGAGCTACGAGAAAGCCCTGCCGCCCGGTGGCACCATCAATAAAACACCCGATGAGTTTTTCCAGAACCTGAAACGAATCCAAGCCATGCAAGAGGAGCATGATGCAACCCTTCTGTTCGGACACGATATCGACCAGATTTTACAGTGGGCAGGGAAGGGCTGGATTCAGTAACACGCCATGATAGAAGTGCTACAGAAAGGGAGGCAAGGTCGCCGTTCTTTTGTGAGATTTGTAAAGCGTCAAATTTTGAAAAAATGGTTGACATTGCGTCCCTTTTGTAGTACTATAATCAGGCACTCGTAAGGGTGTAGTCTGCGATGATGCGGGAGATTGCTCTTTTTAGAGGTAACTTTCGCGGAGTATGTCCGTGAATCGGGCGGCTGGGGAATCTGCTTCATGGCGTATATCGCCGCGCAGCAGAGGAATGAGCCGGCGTATTTTGCCGGTTTTCTTTATGCGTTTGGAGTGATACGCACGGTTAAGTGTATCAGAATCCCCACCGTACGGAGCGAGGCAAAGACGTTGCACTTCGTATGTATTTAGGAGGAAACAACAACATGGCACAGAATGAAATGATTCGCATTAGACTGAAGGCCTATGACCATCAGCTGATCGACCAGAGCGCAGAAAAAATCGTGGAGACCGCAAAGAGAACCAATGCGACTGTTTCCGGTCCCATCCCCCTGCCCACCAAGAAGGAAGTGGTTACCATCCTTCGTGCTACCCATAAGTATAAGGATAGCCGTGAGCAGTTCGAGCGTCGTACCCACAAGCGTCTGATCGATATCAACAATCCCGCCCCCAAGACTGTGGAAGCGCTGATGAGCTTGGATCTTCCCGCCGGCGTGGAAATTGAGATTAAGCTCTAATCCACTCCTGCATCACACTATGTGTACCCACTGCCTGTCGCTTTATCGTGAGACAGGCGGGTCAAGTTGGCTGGAAAACGACAGGCTTGCCGTTACACTCGCCAACCAATAACCTAATATAAGGAGGAAAACCAATATGGAAAAGGCCATCATCGGCAGAAAGATCGGTATGTCCCAGATCTTTGACGAAGCCGGTAAGGTCATCCCGGTCACTGTCATCGAAGCAGGTCCCTGCGTCGTTGTGCAGAAAAAGACCGTGGAGAAGGACGGCTACAATGCCGTGCAGCTGGGCTTCCAGGATGTTGCTGAAAAGAAGCTCACTCAGCCGGAACAGGGTCACCTGAAGAAGGCAGAGGTTCCCATGAAGAAGGTGCTCAAGGAGTTCAAACTCAACAAGGCTGCTGAGATGAACGTGGGCGATGAGGTGAAGGCAGACGTCTTTGCAAAGGGCGATCACATCGATGTGACCGGCATCAGCAAGGGTAAGGGCTTCCAGGGCGTTATCAAGCGTTGGAATGCTTCCCGTCTGAAGGAAACCCACGGTACCGGCCCTGTTCACCGTCATGCAGGTTCTATGGGTTCGGGTACTGACCCCTCCCGTATCTTTAAGGGAAAGATTGGCGCAGGTCAGATGGGCAACGAGCAGATCACCGTTCAGAATCTGGACGTCGTCAGCATCGACCCCGAGTTCAACCTGATCGCAGTTTGCGGCGCAGTTCCCGGTCCTAAGGGCGGCATCGTCTACCTGAAGAGCACCGTGAAGAACCTCCGCGAGAAGAAGGTCGATACCAGCGTCAGCCTGAACCCGCAGAAGGCATCCGCACGTGCCAACCCCCAGAAGGCATCCGCCAGAAATCGGTAAGGAAAGGAGAGTTTGAGCAATGCCTAAAGCAAATGTCTATAATATGGCCGGCCAGCAGGTCGGCGAGGTGGAACTCTCCGAGGGCGTTTTCGGCGTAGAACCCAATGAGCCCGCCGTCCATGCCGTCGTAGTAAATCACCTGGCAAATCGCCGCCAGGGTACCCAGAGCGCACTGACCCGTGCCGAAGTTTCCGGCGGTGGTAAGAAGCCCTGGAGACAGAAGGGTACCGGCCACGCTCGTCAGGGCAGCACCCGTGCTCCTCAGTGGATCCACGGTGGTATCGTATTCGCTCCCAAGCCCAGAGATTACAGCTATCGCCTCAACCGGAAGCTTAAGAGAGTGGCTTTGAAGTCTGCCCTCTCTGCAAAGGCTGCAAGCGGCGACCTGTTGGTTGTGGACAACCTCGCTCTGGACGCCATCAAAACCAAGAGCATTCAGTCCTTCTTGGACACCGTGAATGCTGGAAAGACCATCTTCGTTACCCCTGAGGTCAACGAGAATGTCTATAAGTCCGCAAGAAATATTGCAGGCGTTTCCACCACCACCGCTAAGATCCTCAGTGTCTATGACATCGTCCACGCTGAAAAGCTGGTCGTTGACCAGAAGGCTCTGGCTATCATCGAGGAGGTGTTCGCATGAAAACAGCATACGACATCATCAGACGCCCGGTGATCACCGAGCAGTCTATGGCGGATACCGAAAACAAGAAGTATGTCTTCGAGGTTACCAAGGACGCCACCAAGATCGAAATCGCTAAGGCAGTGGAAGAAGTGTTCGGTGTTAAGGTCGTTAAGGTCAACACCATGCACGTCAACGGCAAGCTGAAGCGTACCGGCCGTTATCCCGCCGGTCGCCGCCCCAGCTGGAAAAAAGCAGTCGTCACTCTGACTGACGATTCCAAGTCCATCGAGTTCTTCGAAGGAATGGCATAAGGAGGTTAATGCACAATGGCTATTAAGAGCTATAAGCCGACAACGCCCTCCCGTCGTAATATGACGGTTTCTGCGTTTGACGGTATTGATAAGAAGGCCAAGCCGGAGCGTAGCCTGACTGAGACTCTGAAGAAGAACGCAGGACGCAACAGCTACGGCCGCATCACCGTCCGCCATCGCGGCGGCGGCAACAAGCGTAAGTATCGTGTCATCGATTTCAAGCGCGACAAGATGGATATGACCGCAACGGTCCTCCGTCTGGAATATGACCCCAACCGCTCCGCCAACATCGCATTGGTGCAGTATGAGGACGGCGAAAAGAGATACATTTTGGCTCCCGCAGGTCTGAAGGCCGAGGACCATGTCATCGCTTCCGCCGCTGCCGACATTAAGCCCGGCAACTGCCTGCCTCTGGCAAACATCCCCACCGGTACCGTGATCCATAACATCGAACTGTATCCCGGCAAGGGTGCTCAGCTGGTTCGTTCCGCCGGCACCTCCGCACAGCTCATGGCAAAGGAAAATGGTCAGGCTCAGATTCGTATGCCCTCCGGCGAAGTTCGTATCGTTCGTCTGGATTGTAAGGCTACCATCGGCCAGGTGGGTAACGCTGACCATGAAAACATTTCTATCGGTAAAGCCGGTCGGAAACGTCACATGGGTTGGAGACCTACCGTTCGTGGCTCCGTCATGAACCCGAATGACCACCCTCACGGCGGTGGTGAAGGTAAGTCCCCCATTGGTCGTCCCAGTCCTGTTACGCCTTGGGGTAAACCCACTATGGGCTACAGAACCCGTAAGACCAAGAACCGTACTGACAAGTTCATTGTCAAGCGTCGCAATGCGAAGTAAGGAGGAGGGAGTAAAACTATGAGCAGAAGCATCAAGAAAGGCCCGTTTTGCGCCCCCGAGCTTCTTAAGCGGGTTACTACTTTAAACGATTCCGGCGAGAAAAAGGTCCTGAAGACTTGGAGCAGAGCCTCCACCATCTACCCTGATTTCGTCGGTCATACAATTGCCGTTCACGACGGTCGGAAGCACGTTCCCGTCTATGTCAGTGAAGACATGGTCGGTCACAAGCTGGGTGAGTTCGCTCCCACCCGCACCTTCCGTGGTCATGCCGGCAGCAAGACTGGTAAGTAAGGAGGAGAGAATACAATGGTAGCAAAAGCACATTCCAAATATCTGCGCATCTCTCCCCGTAAGGTGAAGATTGTTGCGGATTTGATTCGTGGTAAAAGCATTCCGCAGGCCACCGCTATCCTGATGACAACTCCTAAGGCTGCTTCCGAGTACCTTATGAAGCTCCTCAACAGTGCGGCAGCAAACGCAGAAAATAACCACAGCATGGACCCCGAGAAGCTGTATGTCTCCGAGGTTTTTGCAACTCCCGGCCCCATCATTAAGCGGATTATGCCCCGTGCGCAGGGTCGAGCTTATCGCATCAATAAGAGAACCTCTCACGTCACGCTGTGCGTGGCCGAGAAGGAATAAGGGAGGAGGCAAGAATATGGGACAGAAAGTTAATCCCCACGGTCTTCGTGTGGGCGTCATCAAGGATTGGGATTCCCGTTGGTATGCTCGTAACGAGAAAGTGGGCGACCTGATCGTGGAAGACTTCAATCTGCGGAAGTATCTGAAAAAGACCCTGTACTCCGCCGGAATCCCCAAGATCGAGATCGAGCGCGACAGCACGAAGATCAAAATCTATCTGCATTGTGCTCGTCCCGGTGTGGTCATCGGCAAGGGCGGCACGGAGATCGAGCGTCTGCGTCTGGAGCTGGAGAAGCGTTTGGGTAAGCCCGTCGCTTTGAACATCGTCGAGGTCAAAACCCCCGATACCGATGCACAGCTCGTCGCTGAAAATATTGCACAGCAGCTGGAGAAGCGTATCTCCTTCCGCCGTGCAATGAAGAACTGCATGGGTCGTGCAATGAGGGCTGGCGCTCGTGGCATCAAGGTCATGTGCTCCGGTCGTCTGGGCGGCGCTGAAATTGCCCGTAATGAATGCTATCACGATGGCACCATCCCCCTGCAGACCATTCGTGCCGACATTGACTACGGCTTCGCTGAGGCTGCCACCACCTATGGCCGCATCGGCATCAAGGTTTGGATCTATAAGGGCGAAATCCTGAGCCAGACCCTCCGCACCACCCCCCGTACCCTGGATACCAAGAACTTTAAAGAACGTCCCGATCGTCCTCGCCGCCGTGATGGCAGAGGCGGTGGGTTCAACCGTGACCGTAAGCCCGGCTATGGCAACCGTCCGCAGGGTGGTTACAACAACAACCGTGGTCCCCGGCCCGCAGCCGGTGGATCTGCTCCTAAGGAAGGAGGCAATGCCTGATGTTGCTCCCAAAGAGAGTAAAATATCGCCGTGTTCACCGTGGCCGCCTGAAGGGCAAGGCTATGCGTGGCAACACTGTGACCTACGGTGATTTCGGTCTGCAGGCCACTGAGCCGGCATGGATCACCAGCAACCAGATCGAAGCTGCTCGTATCGCTATGACTCGTTATACCAAGCGTGGCGGTAAGGTTTGGATTAAGATTTTCCCCGATAAGCCCATTACCGAAAAGCCCGCCGAGACCCGCATGGGCTCCGGTAAAGGCTCCCCCGAATATTGGGTCGCAGTGGTGAAGCCCGGTCGTGTGATGTTTGAGATTGCAGGCGTTTCCGAGGAAGTCGCCCGTGAAGCTCTGCGTCTGGCCAGCCACAAGCTGCCCATCAAGACCAAGATTGTGACCAAAAACGAATCGGCCCCCGAGAGCGAGAATGGTGGTGAAGCATGATGAAGACAAACGAGGTACGCAAGCTGTCTTCCGCTGATCTGGAAACTAAGCTGACTGAGCTGAAGAAGGATCTGTTCCAGCTCCGTCTCCAGCATGCCACCAATCAGCTGGAAAACCCTGTCCGCATCACTGAAGTGAAGCGTGACATTGCCAGAGTCAAAACCATTATCCGTGAGCAGCAGCTCGCTGGCCAATAAGGAGGAACTGAATCATGACTGAAAACAGAACTTCTTCCCGTAAGACCAGAGTCGGCCTGGTGGTTTCGGATAAGATGGATAAGACCGTGGTGGTGGCCATTGCCGACCGTGTGGCACATCCCCTGTATAAAAAGATCGTCAAGAGAACGTATAAATTAAAGGCTCATGATGAAAACAACAGCTGCGGCATCGGTGACAGAGTAAAGGTTATGGAAACCCGTCCTCTGTCCAAGGATAAGAGATGGCGCGTGGTTGAGATCATCGAGAAGGCGAAGTAAGGAGGTGCCGTAACATGATCCAGCAGGAATCTCATCTGAAGGTGGCGGATAATACCGGCGCCAAGGAAATTAAAGCAATTCGTGTGCTTGGCGGTTCTTCCCGCAAGTACGCTAACATCGGCGACGTGATCGTTGCTTCTGTTCGTAAGGCTGCTCCCGGCGGTTCTGTTAAAAAGGGCGATGTCGTCCGTGCTGTTGTCGTTCGCTCCGCTAAGGGCGTGCGTCGTGCAGACGGCAGCTACCTGCGTTTTGATGAAAATGCAGCTGTCCTGATTAAGGAAGACAAGAACCCTAAGGGCACCCGTATCTTTGGCCCAGTCGCCCGTGAGCTGCGTGATAAGGATTATATGAAGATCCTGTCTCTGGCTCCCGAAGTACTGTAAGGGAGGGTACAAAGATGATGAATAAATTGAGCATTAAAAAGGACGATACCGTCCTCGTTATCACCGGCAAGGACAAGGGACAGAGAGGCAAGGTTCTCTCCGTTATGCCCAAGGATGGTAAGGTCATTGTTGAGAAGATCAACATGGTCTCCCGTCACACCAAGCCCCGTAAGCAGGGCGATGAGGGTGGCATCATCCAGAAGGAAGCTCCCTTGTATGCTTGCAAGGTCATGCGTGTTTGCCCCAAGTGCGATAAGGCTACCCGTCCTGCCAGCAAGTTCGTGGATGGCAAGAAGGTCCGTGTCTGCAAGCACTGCGGCGCTGAAATTTAAGAGAGGAGGAGTTTAAGATGTCTCAAATGCCTAACCTGAAAGCAAAGTATAGAGAAGAAGTGGCTCCTGCCCTCATGCAGAAGTTTAACTACAAGAGCACCATGCAGGTGCCCCGCATCGAGAAAATCGTTGTGAACGTTGGCTGCAGCGAGGCTCGTGAAAATGCAAAGGTTCTGGACGCTGTCGTCCGTGACCTGGGTGTCATCACCGGCCAGAAGGCAATGATCACCAACGCAAAGAAGTCCGTCGCAAACTTTAAGCTCCGTGAGGGTATGCCCATCGGTGCAAAGGTGACTCTGCGTCAGGACACCATGTGGGAGTTTTTGGATCGTCTCTTCAACGTGGCTCTGCCTCGTGTTCGTGACTTCCGTGGAATTAGCCCCAACTCCTTCGACGGCCGTGGCAACTATGCACTCGGCGTGAAGGAACAGCTGATCTTCCCCGAAATCGAATACGACAAGATCGACAAAATCCGTGGTATGGATATCGTCATCTGCACCACTGCAAAGTCTGACGAAGAAGCAAGAGAGCTGCTGACCCAGATTGGCGCTCCCTTTGTGAAGTAATGAGGAGGAGAACGATTAATGGCTAAATTATCCATGAAGCTCAAGCAGCAAGCTGAGCCTAAGTTTTCCAGCCGCCGTTACAACCGGTGCAAGATTTGCGGCCGTCCCCACGCTTATCTGCGTGACTACGGAATCTGCCGTATCTGCTTCCGTGAACTGGCTCACAAGGGTCAGATTCCCGGCGTCCGGAAGGCTTCCTGGTAACTTGCTATGAGTTGGCCGCACCGGATGGCGTAACCTCCGGTCGGCTTTCCCATAAATTCCGCTTCCCGTTTCGATGGGCAACGGACGTCCCCAGCCGGTGGCAATAGGTCGGTTCCCGCAAGACCCGATACCTTGCCGCTGATACAGGCTAAGCCTGTAATACGATAGGAGGTATAACCCCATGCATATTACGGATCCCATCGCGGATATGCTGACTCGTATCCGCAACGCAAACAACGCCAAGCACGATACCGTTGACATCCCTGCTTCTAACATGAAGAAGGCGATTGCTCAGATTCTGCTGGAGGAAGGCTATATTAAGTCCTTCCAGCTGGTCGAGGATGGTGCACAGGGCGTCATTCACGTCACTTTGAAGTACAACAACCCCGGTAAGGAAAAGGTCATTTCCGGCCTGCGTCGTGTCTCCAAGCCCGGCCTGCGTGTTTACGCCGGCGCTGAGGAGCTGCCCCGTGTTCTCCGTGGACTGGGTGTTGCGATTGTATCCACTTCCAAGGGCATCATGACCGATAAGGCTGCTCGTACAGCACACGTCGGCGGTGAAGTCCTGGCATTTGTTTGGTAAGGAGGAGAATTTTACTATGTCAAGAATCGGTAAAATGCCCATCTCTCTCCCCAACGGTGTGGAAGTGACTTTGGGCGAAGGAAATCTTGTTACCGTGAAGGGCCCTAAGGGCACCCTGGTTCGCCAGTTCAGCGACAAGATGATCCTGACCCGTGAGGACAACACCATTTTGGTGGCTCGTCCGAACGATGAAAAGCAAAACCGTGCTCTCCACGGTCTGACTCGTACTCTGATCCACAATATGGTCGTCGGCGTAAACGAAGGCTATAAGAAGGAATTGGATGTCAACGGTGTCGGCTTCCGTGTGGCCAAGGACGGCAAGAAGCTGAATATGAATATCGGCTACTCCCATCCCGTCATCGTGGAAGAAATCGAGGGCATTACCATTGAGGTTCCCGGTCCCAACAAGATCGTTGTCAATGGTATTGACAAGCAGAAGGTTGGTCAGTTTGCTGCTGAAATCAGAGCAAAGAGACCTCCTGAGCCTTATAAGGGCAAGGGAATCAAATACACTGACGAGGTCATCCGCCGTAAGGAAGGCAAGACCGGCGTGAAGAAGTAAGAAAGAGGTGTGCCTAAATGATTAAGAGACCCGATACTAACGCCCAGCGTCTGAAGCGTCATACTCGTGTTCGTGGTAAAGTCTCCGGCACATCCGAGAGACCCCGTCTGAACGTGTTCCGCAGCGGAACCAATATCTATGCACAGATCATCGATGATACCACCGGCACTACGCTGGTATCCGCTTCCTCTATCGAGAAGGCATTCGAAGGTCAGGGCAATAATTGCGAAGCTGCTGAAAAGGTAGGCGAGGCAATCGGTCAGCGTGCCAAGGATAAGGGTATCGACACTGTCGTCTTCGACCGTGGCGGCTATCTGTACCACGGACGTGTTAAGGCTCTGGCAGACGGTGCCCGCAAGTCCGGCTTGGAATTTTAAAGGGAGGAGGAAACGAAAATGCCTAGATTTGAAAGAGAACCCAGCGAGTTTGTCGAAAAAGTCGTTTCCCTGAACCGTGTCTCCAAGACCGTCAAGGGCGGCCGTGTGATGAAGTTCTCCGCTCTGGTCGTTGTTGGCGACGAAAAGGGTAAGGTCGGTTTCGGCCTGGGTAAGGCAGCAGAAGTGCCCGAAGCAATTCGTAAGGGTCTGGAAGCTGCAAAGAAGAATATGGTTACCATCGCAATGTCCGGTACCACCATCCCTCATGAGGTGATTGGTGAGTTCGGTGCCGGTCGTGTGCTGATGAAGCCCGCCGCACCCGGTACCGGCGTCATTGCCGGCGGCCCCGTTCGTGCCGTCCTGGAATCTGTCGGTATTAAAGATATCCGTACCAAATGCCTGCGCTCGAATAACCCCCAGAACGTCATCTCCGCTACTATGGAGGGTCTGAAGGCTCTGCGTAGCCCCGAGACTGTCGCTCGTGTTCGTGGTAAGAGCGTAGAAGAAATTGTAGGCTGAGGAGGGCTTAAACAATGGCTAATTTGAACATTAAGCTCGTCAAGAGCCTGAATGGCCGTATTGCAAAGCATAAGGCCACCGCAGAAGCCCTTGGCCTGCGCAGAATTGGCGATACTACCGTGCAGCCTGATAACGCTGCTACTCAGGGCAAGATCGCCCATATCGGTTACCTGATTCAGGTCACCGAGGAACAGTAAGGAGGAGCGGCAACATGAAACTGCATGAACTTTCTCCCGTTCCCGGCTCCAACGCAAAGGCCTATCGTAAGGGCCGCGGCAATGGCTCCGGCAACGGCAAGACCGCAGGTCGTGGCCAGAAGGGTCAGTGGGCTCGTTCCGGCGGCGGCGTCCGCGTCGGCTTCGAAGGCGGCCAGATGCCTCTGGCTCGTCGTCTGCCTAAGAGAGGCTTCCACAATATTTTTGCAAAGCCTCTGGAAGCAATCAATGTTTCCGCACTGGAAAAGTTTGAAGACGGTGCGGTTGTAAACGCCTGTGATTTGCTGGATATGGGTATCCTGTCTAAGTGTGAATACGGCGTGAAAGTCCTCGGAAACGGTAGCCTCACCAAGAAGCTGACCGTCCGCGCAAACGCTTTTTCTGCGTCTGCAAAGGCAAAAATCGAAGAGGCAGGCGGGAAGGCTGAGGTGGTCTGATGTTTAAGACCATCCGTAACGCATGGAAATTGCCGGAGCTTCGCCGTAAAATCCTTTTTGTGGTGTTTGCCCTTTTGATTTTCCGTGTGGGTGCGGCAATCCCTGTGCCCTATATCAATACGGAATATTTGCAGCAGTATATCTCTGCAAATTCCGGAACCATTTTTGGACTTTTGAATACCATGAGTGGTTCGGCTCTTTCCCAAGCAACGCTGTTTGCATTGTCCATCCAGCCCTATATCAACGCATCCATTATTATTCAGCTGCTGACCATCGCCATTCCGGCCTTGGAACGCCTGGCTAAGGACGGCGGCGAAGAGGGCAAGAAGAAGATTCAGGCGATCACCCGGTATACCACCTTGGTTATCGGTCTGATTCAGGGCTTCGGCTACTACACTCTGATTAAGAGCTATAACCTCTTGAGCAATCAGGGCGTTTGGGCAGCCATCGTGATCGTGATTTCCTTCACGGCCGGCTCTGTCTTCCTCATGTGGCTCGGCGAACAGATTACCGAGTTCGGCGTTGGCAATGGTATTTCCATCATTCTGTTTACGGGTATTGTTTCTCGTGCACCTTATATGATCCATACCCTCTATACCAACGTCAGAAACTATTTCAGCAATATCGATACCAGCACCTTTACGGAAGCACAGCTGGCAAACTATCACACCATGCATCCCCTGGTGGCTGCCCTTTTGGTGGTTGGTATGCTGGTTTTGGTCATCTTTATTGTCTATATCTCCAATTCTGAGCGTAAGATTCCCGTGCAGTATGCGAAGCGTGTGGTCGGTCGGAAGATGTATGGCGGTCAAACGACCCACATCCCCATCAAGGTCAACCTCAGCGGCGTTCTGCCCATCATTTTCGCACAGTCTATTGCGATGATTCCTGCCACCATTGGTATGTTCGTGCCCTCCTCTCAGGTGGAAGGCTCGGGCTGGAACACCTTCCTTTCGGTGTTTAACTCGACAAGTGCCCTGTATGCGGTGATCTATTTCTTGCTCATCTTTGCATTCAGCTACTTCTATGCCACCATTCAGTTTAACCCTGTTGAGGTAGCCAATAACCTGAAGAAAAACGGCGGCTTCGTGCCCGGCTTCAGACCCGGCCGTCCTACGGCTGAGTTCTTGGGTAAGGTGCTCTCCCGTCTGACCTTCTTCGGTGCAATCTACTTGAGTATTGTTGCAATCCTCCCCATCATCACGGAAAATATCACGGGCATCGTCAATATGTCCATCGGTGGTACCTCCGTTATCATCGTGGTTGGTGTTGCACTGGAAACCGTTAAAATGATTGAGGCACAAATGCTCATGCGGCATTACAAGGGCTTCCTGGAATAAAAGAGAGGTAATTCAACATGAAACTGATTCTTTTAGGCCCTCCGGGCGCCGGCAAGGGCACCCAGGCTGAGATTCTGAATAAGAAACTCAATATCCCGACCATTTCTACCGGCAATATCCTGCGTGCAGCCGTCAAAAACGGTACCCCCATTGGCCTCAAGGCCAAGGAATATATGGATGCAGGTAAGCTGGTTCCCGATGAAGTCATCATTGGTGTGATTTCTGAGCGGCTGGCAGAAGCAGACTGCCAAAATGGCTTTATCCTCGACGGTGTGCCCCGTACCATTCCCCAGGCAGAAGCTCTGGAGAGTGCCGGTGTCGCTTTTGATGCCGTGGTCTCCATCGAAATTTCCGATGAGGAAATCGTGGAGCGTATGGGCGGACGTCGTGTCTGCGCTTCCTGTGGTGCTCCCTATCACATTGAAAATATGCCCACCAAGGTGGAAGGTATTTGCGATGCGTGCGGCGGCAAGGTGGAAGCTCGTGCAGACGATAAGCCTGAGGTGGTTCGTGACAGACTCGCCGTCTATCACAAGGAAACCGCTCCCTTGAAGGACTTCTACGCAGCAAGAAGCTTGCTGAAGACCGTAGAAAATCAGCCCACTGCGGCTGAAACCACAACTGCTATTCTAAAAGCACTGGGGCTGTAAGTATGATTTCGTTGAAGTCACCCAGAGATATTGAGGGGATGCGTCGAGCTGGACAAATTACCGCGGCGGCTCGCGAATTGGCGGGCAAAATGGTACGTCCCGGCGTGACCACTCTTGAAATAGATACCGCAGTTAGAACATTCATCGAAAGCAAAGGAGCCAAACCCTCCTTTCTGGGCTACGGGGGCTTCCCCGGCTCTGCCTGTATTTCGGTGAACGATGAGGTCATCCACGGAATCCCGGGTAACCTGGTTCTGAAGGAAGGCGACATCGTAAGTGTAGATGTAGGCGCCTATATCGGCGGCTTCCACGGTGATTGTGCAGGCACCTATGCCTGTGGAAAGATTGACCCGGAGGCGGCAAGACTCATTGCCGTCACCGAGCAGTCCTTCTGGGAGGGGATGAAATATGCCCGCTTCGGTTACCGCGTCTCCGATATTTCCGCAGCCGTGCAGAAATATGTCGAGGACAACGGCTTTACTGTGGTGCGTGACTATGTTGGTCATGGCGTCGGTGCTGAGCTACACGAATCTCCCGAGGTTCCCAATTATGGAAAACCTGGTCACGGCGCCCGGCTAGCTCCCGGGATGACCTTGGCCGTGGAGCCTATGGTCAACCAAGGAGATTGGAAGGTCAAGGTGATGCGGGATGGCTGGACAGTACGAACAGCCGACGGCTCCCTGGCTGCCCACTATGAGAACTCAATCCTTATTACAAAGGGTGAGCCTGAAATTCTCACTCGAGTGGAGGATCTGTGTGTATGACGCTTCGAACGGGAGACGTGGTACGCTCCATGGCCGGTCATGACAAAAATCAGCTCCTTTTCGTTTTGCGAGAGGAAGGCGAGTTTTTGTGGCTGGTGGATGGAAAAAGCAGAAAAGTTGAGGCTCCGAAGAAGAAGCGGCGCAAGCACGTTGCTTCTGCGGGGTTCTGGCCGCACCCGGTTGCCGGCCGCATGAAAGACGGCGAGCCGGTGCTGGACAGTGAAATCAGGAGGGCCTTGGCCGCCTTCCGGAAAAGGTTCAGTGAGACCAAGGAGGTATGACGCTTGGCAAAAAGCGACATGATTGAGCTGGAAGGAACCGTTGTTGAGGCATTGCCCAACACGACGTTCCGCGTTGATATCGGAAATGACCATGTAATTTTGGCTCATATTTCCGGCAAGCTCAGGATGAATTTCATCCGCATTCTACCGGGTGATAAGGTAACGGTTCAGATTTCCCCGTATGATCTGACACGGGGTCGGATCACCTGGCGCAGCAAGTCCACCAAGTAAAGCAACAGGCTTACAGGAGGTAAAAAGTTATGAAAGTAAGACCGTCCGTCAAGCCCATGTGCGAAAAATGTAAGATCATCAAGCGCAAGGGTAAAGTCATGGTCATTTGCGAAAACCCTAAGCATAAGCAGAGACAAGGATAAGAAGGAGGCGCTGAAAAAATATGGCAAGAATTGCCGGCATTGACCTGCCGAAGAATAAAAGAATTGAGATTGGTCTGACCTATATTTTTGGGATCGGCCGCACCAGCGCCAATCAAATTCTGGCAGAGACGGGTATCAATCCCGATACCAGAGTGAAGGACCTCACCGAGCAGGATGAAGCTGCTCTGCGTGAAGTCATCGGCCGTGATTACATGGTCGAGGGTGACCTGCGACGTAACGTGGCAATGGACATTAAGCGACTGAACGAAATTGGCTGCTACAGAGGCCTGCGTCATCGTAAGGGTCTGCCCGTTCGTGGTCAGAGATCCAAGACGAATGCGCGTACCCGTAAGGGTCCCAAGCGTACCGTCGCAAATAAGAAGAAGTAAGGAGGGAGAGAATCGCTATGGCTAACCCCAAGAAAAAAGTCGTCAGAAGACGTCGTGAGCGTAAGAACATTGAGAAGGGCGCCGTCCATATCCGCTCTTCCTTCAACAACACCATGGTTACTGTGACCGACGCAACTGGTAATGCCCTGTCCTGGGCTTCCTCCGGCGGTCTTGGTTTCCGTGGCTCCAGAAAGTCCACCCCCTATGCTGCTCAGACCGCAGCCGAGACCGCTGCTAAGGCAGCTATCGAGACCTATGGTTTGAAGAGCGTGGAAGTGTATGTGAAGGGTCCCGGCTCCGGCCGTGAGGCTGCCATCCGTGCACTGCAGGCAGTGGGTCTGGAAGTCACCATGATCAAAGACGTGACCCCCATCCCCCACAACGGATGCCGTCCGCCCAAAAGACGCCGCGTCTGATCGAAGGAAAGGAGAAAATCACTTATGGCAAAGAACACACAGCCTGTCGCTAAGCGTTGTAAGGCGCTCGGCATTTCTCCTACCGTTATGGGTTACAGCAAAAAGGAAACCAATCGTAACCCCGGCGGTCAGATGAGAAAGAAAAAGAGCGAGTATGCTCTGCAGCTCACGGAAAAGCAGAAGGTCAAGTTTGTCTATGGCATTCTGGAGAAGCAGTTCCGCTCTTATTATGAAAAGGCATCCCGTATGCCCGGCAAGACCGGCGAGAACCTCCTGGTTCTGGTCGAGCGCCGTTTGGACAATGCGGTGTATCGCCTCGGCTTCGCTATGAGCCGTCGTGAGGCTCGTCAGCTCGTCAACCACGCACATTTCACCGTGAATGGCAAGAAGGTGAACATTCCTTCCTTCCTGGTTAAGCCCGGTGATGTGATCGAGGTCGCTGAAAAGAGCCGCGCTTCCGTGAAGTTTAAGAGACTGACCGGTGAGGATGCCGTCATGGTCACTCTGCCCCAGTGGCTGGAGCGTGAAAAGAACAGCCTGAAGGGCACCGTCACCAAGATGCCCGCCCGTGAGGACATCGATATGCCCATCGAGGAACACCTCATCGTCGAGTTGTACTCTAAATAATGCGCTACCCTCGGCAGGAAAACGGAATGACGACACGGCAGACCGATGGTCTGTCGATGTAAGAAGGAGGGTAACAAATGGTAGAAATCGAAAAGCCGCGCATCGAATGCATCGAGAAGCCAGGAGACAATTCCTATGGAAAGTGCATTGTCGAGCCTTTGGAGCGTGGTTATGGCACCACGTTAGGCAACTCTCTTCGCCGGATTCTGCTGTCCTCTCTGCCCGGCACCGCAGTCACGAGCATCAAGATTGCAGGCGTTCAGCATGAGTTCAGCTCAATCCCCGGCGTGAAAGAGGACGTGACGGAAATTGTCCTGAACGTAAAGGGTATCATTGCCAAGCTCTATAGTGAAGGCACAAAAACCGTCTATATTGAAGCCTCCGGCGAAGGGGTTGTCACAGCCGGCGACATCAAGGCGGACAGCGAAGTAGAGATTCTCAACCCCGAGCATCCCATCGCAACCCTTGGCGCAGATGCCGTGCTGAATATGGAGCTGACGCTGTCGCATGGCAGAGGTTACGTCCCCGCAGATCGTAACAAGACTCCCCAGACCGTCATTGGAGTCATTCCCGTAGACTCGGTCTATACTCCCGTCAAGAAGGTCAACTACACCGTGGAGAATACCCGCGTGAAGGACTTGACCGACTTTGACAAGCTGACGCTGGAGGTCTGGACCAATGGCACCATTGCTGCACGGGATGCCGTTTCCCTGGGCGCACGAATCCTCTGCGATCACTTTATGCTCTTTACAGATCTGAGCGAAACCATGGGTAGTAAGTCTACCGTGGTCGAAAAAACTCCCGACATCCGTGATAAGGTGCTGGAGATGACCATTGAAGAGCTGGATCTGTCGGTCAGAAGCTTCAACTGTCTGAAGCGTGCCAACATCAACACCGTGGAGGATCTCATTTCCAAAACGGAGGATGAAATGATGAAGGTGCGTAATTTGGGCCGGAAGTCTCTGGAAGAAGTTATGAATAAGCTGGCAATGATGGGGCTTTCCCTAGCCAGTGAAGAAGCTTGACCCCAAGTTCGGAATCAAAAACCGAATAGTCACAACCGAAGGGAGTTGAACCAATATGTCCGGTAACCGTAAGCTGAGCAAGCGGACGGATCAGCGAAAGGCTATGCTGAGAGCCATGGTAACCTATCTGCTCGAAAATGGTCAGATTAAGACCACTTTGGCAAGAGCAAAGGAAGTCGGCCCCATGACAGAGAAGATGATCACTCTGTCCAAGAAAAATGACTTGGCCGCTTACCGTCAGGCTCTGTCCTTCATCACCAAGGAGGACGTTGCACATAAGCTGTTCACTGAGATGAACCAGAAGTATATGAACCGTGACGGCGGCTATACCCGCATCGTGCGTATGGGCCCACGTAAGGGCGACGCTGCTGAAATGGCAATTATCCAGCTGGTTTAATCGAGAGATGCTTTTTTAACAAGAGCGTTGCAGAATGAATGTTCTGCAACGCTCTTGTTTTTTATTGCGATAAACTTGAAAATATGCTATACTAAGCTTGAACTTTAAAGGGATTCTTTGTGCGAAAGTGAAAGATAGCACAAAGAATGCAGGATATATGAATGGAACAGCAACGGAAAGGAAGCGGAAAGCAGATGAAACTATTATTTGTAAATTGCTGCGTGCGAGGGGAGGCCTCCCGTACCCTGCGCCTGTGTCGGGAGGCCATTCGTCAAATGCAGGAGGTCTTTCCCGATTGGACGGTGGAGGAGCTGGTGCTGGATGAGGAGGTCATTCTGCCCATGAATGGAAAGCGGCTGGAGGAGCGGCACGCCTTGGAAGAACAAAAGGCCTTCCAAGCCCCTGTTTTTCGTTATGCCCGCCAGTTTGCTGAGGCGGATCGCATTCTCATCGGTGCACCATATTGGGAATATCAATTTCCTGCCTTGCTTCGCTGCTATTTGGAGCAGATTTCGGTCTGTGGTCTGACCTTCCAGTATACCGAGGAGGGGAGACCCGAAGGGCTTTGCAGAGCCAAGGAGCTTTTCTATATCACCACGGCAGGTGGCCCCATTGCAGATAAAAACTGTGGCTTTGATTACATCAAAACGCTTTGCGGCTCTATGCTGGGCTTTACAGACATAGACTGGATTGGGGCAGACTGCTTAGATGTTTGGGGTGTGGACGTGGAAGCCAAGCTAAAAGAAGCAGAAGACGCATTGAAAGAGAAAATTGCGGCTTGGATGCCAAAGAGTGAAACGATGTAAACGTGATGGAATTCGTATAACAGGAGGAGAGCGTGTATGAGCAAACAAATTATTACCATTGGCAGAGAATATGGAGCCGGCGGCAGAAGCGTTGCCAAAAGAATTTCTGAGGTTTTGGGGATCCCGTATTATGACAAGGATATCATCAAAATGACAGCAGAAAAAACAGGTTTCACAGAGGAACTGATTCACGATACCGAGGAACGGGAAATCGGGAGAAATATTTTCAACTGGTTTATGCCAAGCGGTGCGTCATCTTCTTACGATCAGGCCATTTTGGCGCAGGCTCAGACCATTCGTCACATTGCCAAGCAGGGTCCCTGCGTGATCGTGGGTCGTGCCGCTGACTATATTTTGCGAGATTTTCCCAATGTGGTCAACGTGTTTGTCTATGCAAATCCGGAGGATAAAATTAACTATGCAATGGAGCAGTTTGGGGACACGAAAGAGCAGGCCGCCCGCCGTGTGCGCCATTCCGATGCGTCCCGTGAGTCCTACTACCATTATTTGACCAAGGGGAAATGGGGCAATCTCAACAATTATGACATCACCCTCAACAGCAGCCCCATCGGGAAGGCAGCCTGTGCCGATATTATTATGCAATATGCGGAGAATAAAAAGTAAGTATAGGTTAACTATCGTATGAAAAAACGAATACTTAATATCCTGTTTCCGCTATGTATGGTTATAACAATGCTGCCCACAGCGGTCTTGGCTGCGGCAGAGCACCCCTTCACCGATGTAAAGTCCGGCAGCTACTACGAAGATGCCGTGGTTTGGGCGTTGGACCATGCTGTCACCAGCGGAACCTCTGCTACCACCTTTAGCCCTAATGCCGCCTGCACCAGAGGTCAGGCTGTTACCTTCCTCTGGCGTGCGAAAGGCTGCCCCGAACCGAAGTCTGCCAACAACCCCTTCACGGACGTGAAATCCAGTGATTACTATGGCAAGGCTGTCCTATGGGCAGTGGAAAACGGTGTGACCAGCGGAAGCTCCGATACTACCTTCAGCCCAGGGGGCATCTGCATCAGTGGGCAAGTTGTCGCCTTTCTTCATCGTTCCAATGGGAAGCCGGAAGCAAACGGAAGCAGCAGCCTTGCTACGCAGTACGGCGGTCACTATTACACCGCTGCCATAGCTTGGGCAGACACTGCAGGGCTGCTCTCTGGTACAGATGTCGTCTTCAACCCAAAAAATAATGCCACGAGAGCCGATATTGTAACCTACCTCTATCGGGACGCTCAAAAATAAGGACGATCCACAGAAGATGCGATAGAAAAAAACCGTCGGATGCATTCCGCTCATTCAGAGCGCCGCATCCGACGGTTTTTTGATTTTTGTGTAAAATAAAAACCATAGAATGGTTGACACTCTAAGGTTTGGGTGGTATAATAATTCGATATCAATTTTGACGGAGAGGGGAATACCTTCCCACTCTCACACTTAGTATAGCAGAAACAGAGGAAAAACACAACAGATAGCAAAAAGTTTTTTCCACGCTACCGTGTGGTCAAAAATCTAACGCAGACGATCACACTTTTAAAATACGCAGGATTTTCCCCGTAGGATAGGACACCTTTTCAACGAAAGGACTGGTCAAAAGAATGCTAAAGGATGTATATTTCGGTAAAACCAAACGAAAGAGTTTTGCCCGTCATGAAGAAGTGCTGAATATGCCCAACCTTCTGGAGATCCAGAAGGAATCTTATCAGTGGTTCCTCGATACCGGCTTGCAGGAAGTGTTCCGTGATGTCGCTTCCGTCAGCAATTATACCGGCAATCTGGAGCTCTCCTTCATCGACTTTACCATGGATGAAAAAGCAAAATATTCCGTGGAGGAATGCAAGGCAAGAGACGCAACCTATGCCGCCCCCCTCAAGGTGCGTGTGCGTCTGCGTAACATCGAAACAGAGGAAATCAAAGAGCAGGAAATCTTTATGGGTGATTTCCCCCTCATGACCAAGGGCGGTACCTTCGTCATCAACGGCGCAGAACGTGTCATCGTTTCGCAGATCGTCCGTTCCCCCGGCGTTTACTATGCCCGTAATGCCGATAAGGCGGAAAATATCACCTTTGCCGTTACGGTCATCCCTTACCGTGGCGCATGGCTGGAATACGAAACCGATTTGTCCGATATTTTTAGTGTCCGTATCGACAAAAATAGAAAGCTGCCCGTCACATGCCTGATTCGTGCCGTCGGTCCCAAAACCGATGCCGAAATGCTGGAGATGTTCGGAGAGGAGCCTCTGCTCGTCAGCACCTTGGAAAAGGATACCTGTAAAACCAGAGAGGAAGCCCTGCTCGAAATCTATCGGAAGCTTCGCCCCGGCGAGCCTCCTACGTTGGATTCCGCCGAGAGCCTGATTAACACCCTCTTCTTTGACCCCCGCCGGTATGACCTTTCTGCAGTCGGTCGCTACAAGTTCAATAAGAAGCTCTCCCTCTGGCCTCGCCTGAGCGGACAGAAGCTTGCCTTCCCTCTGGCAGATCCCCGTACCGGCGAAATCATTGCCGAGCCCGGAGAGGTCTTTACCAGAGAGCGGGCACAGGAGCTGGAAAACCGTGGCGTCTCTGAGGCCGTTTTGGATGTCGATGGCAGCATGGTGAAGGTATTCTCCAACCGTATGGTGGATATGTCCCACTTCGTTTCCTTCGATCCGGAAACCTGCGGCATCAGCGAAAAGGTGCGGTTTGAAGTTCTTTGCGAAATCTTGGATGCCTGCGGCACCGATGAGGATGCCCTGAAGGAAATGATCGTCGAACGAAGAGACGACCTCATCCCCAAACATATTATCGTCGATGATATGATGGCCTCCATCAACTATCTTTGCGGTCTCTCCCACGGTGTGGGTACACCCGACGATATTGACCATCTGGGCAACCGCCGTCTGCGCTGCGTTGGCGAGCTGCTTCAGAATCAGTTCCGTATCGGCTTCAGCCGTATGGAGCGTGTCATTCGTGAGCGTATGACGATTCAGGATTTGGATATCGTCACCCCGCAGTCCCTCATTAACATTCGCCCTGTGACAGCGGCCATTAAAGAATTTTTCGGCTCCTCGCCCCTGTCTCAGTTCATGGATCAGACCAACCCCTTGGCAGAATTGACCCATAAGCGTCGTATGTCCGCTTTGGGCCCAGGCGGTCTGTCTCGTGACAGAGCCTCCTTCGATGTGCGAGATGTCCACTATAGCCACTATGGTCGTATGTGCCCCATTGAAACACCAGAAGGCCCTAACATCGGTCTGATCTCCTACCTTGCAACCTATGCTCAGATTAACCGCTATGGCTTTATCGAAGCACCCTATCGCAAGGTAGACAAGGCAACCGGCTACTTGACCCACGAAGTGGAATATATGACCGCCGATATCGAGGACGAGTTCATGGTCGGTCAGGCCACCGAGCCTGTGGACGAAAACGGCTGTCTTGTCAATTCCCGTATCACCTGCCGCCACCGCAACGAAATCGTTGAGGTAGACCGTGAAAAGGTGGACTATATCGACGTTTCCCCCAAGATGATGGTCTCCATCGCAACCGCAATGATTCCCTTCTTGGAAAACGATGACGCAAACCGTGCCCTGATGGGTGCAAACATGCAGCGACAGGCTGTGCCGCTCCTCACCACGCAGGCACCTATCGTCGCAACCGGCATGGAGCATAAAAACTGTATCGACTCCGAAATTGCCGTGCTGGCAGAGGACGAAGGCGAAGTGATCTCCGTTTCTTCCACCGGCATTACCGTGCGCTATGATCGTGGCGATGTGGTGGATTATCCCCTCATTAAGTTCCTCCGCTCCAACCACGGTACCTGTATTAACCAGCGTCCCATTGCCAACCTCCATGATCGGGTGAAAAAGGGCGATGTGATTGCAGACGGCCCCTCCACCAGCCAGGGTGAGATTTCCTTGGGTAAAAATATCCTCATGGGCTTCATGACTTGGGAAGGCTATAACTACGAGGATGCAATCCTTTTAAATGAACGTATGGTAAAGGATGATGTCTTTACCTCCATTCATATTGAAGAATATGAGACCGAAGCCAGAGATACCAAGCTCGGGCCAGAGGAAATTACCCGTGATATCCCCAACGTCGGCGAAGACCCCTTGAAGGATCTCGATGAGCGGGGCATCATCCGTGTGGGCGCAGAGGTTCATGCCGGTGATATTTTGGTCGGTAAGGTTACCCCCAAGGGAGAAACTGACCTCACCGCCGAAGAGCGTTTGCTGCGTGCCATCTTTGGCGAAAAAGCAAGAGAGGTGCGTGACACCTCCTTGAAGGTGCCCCACGGCGAAAGTGGCATCATCGTCGATGTTAAGGTCTTCACCCGTGAGGGCGGCGATGAGCTTGGCCCAGGCGTCAATATGGTCGTACGTGTCTACATCGCCCAGAAGCGTAAGATTTCCGTCGGCGATAAGATGGCAGGTCGTCACGGTAACAAGGGTGTCGTTTCCCGCATCATGCCGCAGGAGGATATGCCCTTCCTGCCCGACGGCACGCCGCTCGATATCGTTCTGAACCCCTTGGGCGTGCCTTCTCGTATGAACATCGGTCAGGTTCTTGAGGTTCACTTGGGTCGTGCCGCACAGGCCTTGGGCTGGAAGATTGCAACCCCCGTCTTCAACGGTGCAGACGAACGGGATATCATGGAGCTGATCGCTCAGGCTGGTCTGTTCCGTGAGGTCTATCCTAATGAGACCATCGCCGGCAAGCAGCTTTATCTGCTCACCGATGACGGCAGCGACATTCGTGTCCTTTCCCAAGAGGAAATGGCAGACGAGGATCAGGTGAGACTTTGGAGAGCCGCCAATCGCTTGCGCTTGGCAGACGGTAAAACCAAGCTCTATGACGGTCGTACTGGTGATCTGTTTGGAAACCCCGTTACCGTTGGCTATGTCTACTTCCTCAAGCTGCATCATCTGGTCGATGATAAGATCCACGCCCGTTCCACCGGTCCTTACTCCTTGGTTACCCAGCAGCCCTTGGGCGGTAAGGCACAGTTTGGCGGACAGCGTTTCGGCGAAATGGAAGTTTGGGCACTGGAGGCTTACGGTGCCGCTTATACCTTGCAGGAAATTTTGACCGTAAAGTCCGATGACGTCACCGGTCGTGTTCGAACCTATGAATCCATCGTTAAGGGGCACAACGTGCCAAAGCCCGGCATTCCCGAATCCTTTAAGGTTTTGGTCAAGGAATTGCAGGCACTTTGCTTGGATATCAAGGTTCTGGATGCGCAGGGCGACGAAATCGAGCTGAGAGACGACGAGGATGAAGGCTATCACAACATCAACCAGATTCGGGACGATGTGCGTGAGGAGTTTACCTCCTATAACGAGGACGCAAAGTTCTCCGCCGCCGGCTTTACCTTCAAGGAAACCAGTGATGACGACGATATTGCCCTGACGACAGCGGATGCCGAGGTGGAAGACACCACCGGCAGTGCAATCAGTCAGGCTGATGAATAAAAAAGGAGGACGATGAATATGAGCTATGCTGAATTTGACGCCATCCGTATTGGCATCGCCTCCCCGGATAAAATTCAAGAGTGGTCCTTTGGCGAGGTCAAGAAGCCGGAAACCATCAACTATCGGACATTGAAGCCCGAGCGTGACGGTCTTTTCTGCGAACGGATCTTTGGCCCAACCAAGGACTGGGAATGCCACTGCGGAAAGTATAAAAAAATCCGCTACAAGGGTAAGGTTTGCGACCGCTGCGGCGTCGAGGTGACCCGTGCCAATGTCCGCCGTGAGCGGATGGGTCACATTGACCTCGCTGCCCCCGTATCCCACATCTGGTACTTTAAGGGCATTCCCTCCCGTATGGGTCTGCTCTTGGATTTGTCTCCCCGTATTTTGGAAAAGGTGCTCTATTTTGCCGCCTATATCGTAACGAATCCCGGCTACGCACCCTTGGTGAAAAACCAGATCCTTTCCGAAAAGGAATACCGTGATCTGCGGGAAAAGTATGAGGACGATTTTGAGGCAGGCATGGGCGCAGAAGCTGTCAAGCGTCTGCTCTCCGATATTGACCTGGATCAAATGTCTGTTCAGCTTCGTGAGGAGCTGCAGCACGCTTCCGGACAGAAAAAAGCCCGTATTGTCAAACGGTTGGAGGTCGTCGATGCCTTCCGCCAGTCCGGCAATAAGCCCGAATGGATGATCATTGACGTCCTGCCCGTCATTCCGCCGGAAATCCGACCCATGGTGCAGCTGGACGGCGGTCGATTCGCAACCTCCGACCTCAATGACCTCTATCGACGTGTCATCAACCGAAATAACCGCCTCAAGCGTCTGATCCAGCTCAATGCCCCCGATATTATCGTGCGCAATGAGAAGCGGATGCTTCAGGAAGCTGTCGATGCCCTCATCGACAACGGCAGACGTGGCCGTGCGGTGACCGGTGCCAATAACCGTGCCCTCAAATCCCTTTCCGATATGCTGAAGGGTAAGCAGGGTCGTTTCCGTCAGAACCTGCTCGGTAAGCGTGTTGACTACTCCGGTCGTTCCGTTATCGTCGTCGGTCCTGAAATGAAAATTTATCAGTGCGGTCTGCCAAAGGAAATGGCAATCGAGCTGTTCCGCCCCTTCGTGATGAAAAAGCTCGTCGAGGACGGCTTGGCAAACAACATCAAGTCGGCCAAGAAAATGGTCGATAAGGGTCGTGCCGAGGTCTGGGACGCTTTGGACTTCATCATCAAAGAGCATCCCGTTATGCTGAACCGTGCCCCGACCCTGCACCGCTTGGGTATTCAGGCGTTTGAGCCTGTGCTCGTCGAGGGTCGTGCCATTAAGCTGCATCCTCTGGTTTGTACCGCCTTTAACGCCGACTTCGATGGCGACCAGATGGCAGTTCACGTTCCCCTGTCCGCAGAGGCACAGGCGGAAGCTCGTATTCTGATGCTTTCTGCCAATAACCTCCTGCGTCCGCAGGACGGCGGTCCTGTTACCGTTCCTACGCAGGATATGGTCTTGGGCTCTTACTACCTGACCTACGAAAAGGATGCCCCTGCCGATCCCGCTTATGTATTTTCCTCCGTGGAGGATGCGATGTCCTCTCTGGAACACAATGAAATTTATGAGAGCGACCGTGTTTGGGTCAAGTCGCCCAACCGACTGATCCCCACCTCCGGTGCCGCCGTTCGCCTTGCCGCTCAAAACGGCACAGAGCCAGACGAAGTCCTGCATCAGTTCGCCGACCCTGCGGAAGCTCGCTTGGCACACGATGAAGGTCAGCTGGAGCTTCATGTCCCCATTCTGGTGCGTATGACCGCTACCGTGAACGGAGAAGTCCGCCGCAAGCTGGTGCGTACCACCGTGGGTCGCCTGATCTTCAACGAGGGTATCCCGCAGGATTTGGGCTTTGTCAACCGTGAAGATCCCGAGGAGCTTTTCGATCCCGAAATTAACTTTGTCTGCGGCAAAAAGCAGCTTGGTAAAATTATCGATAAATGTATCGTCAGCCATGGCTTCACCAAATCAGCCGAGGTTTTGGATATCATCAAGGCAAGAGGCTACCACTACTCTACCTTGGGCTCTCTGACCGTTTCCATTTATGATATGACGGTGCCTGAGCAGAAATATCCCCTCATTCGTGAGACAGAAAAGGAAATCGTGAAGATTGAACGGCAGTTCAAGCGTGGCTTCCTGACCAATGAGGAACGCTATCGCTTGGTTGTTAAGGCATGGGAGCAGACCACCAAGGATGTTACCGATGCGTTGCAGGCTGGCTTGGATCGCTATAACCCCATCTTTATGATGGCGGATTCCGGCGCCCGTGGCTCGATGGCTCAGATCCGTCAGCTCGCCGGTATGCGTGGTCTGATGGCAGATACCTCCGGTCGTACCATCGAAATCCCCATCAAGGCAAACTTCCGTGAAGGTCTGTCTGTTTTGGAATACTTTATCTCCTCCAGAGGCGCCCGAAAGGGTCTGGCCGATACCGCACTGCGAACCGCCGACTCCGGCTACCTCACCCGTCGTCTGGTTGACGTTTCTCAGGAGGTCATCATCCGTGAGCACGATTGCGGCACCACCGAGGGTATCTTTGTCAGTGAAATCAGCGAAAACGGTCAGGTCATTGAGCCGTATGCAGAACGTCTCAAGGGTCGCTATCCCGTAAATGATGTCGTAGATCCGGAAACGGGCGAGCTGCTCTTTAGCAACGATCACCTCCTCACGATGGAGGATGCAAAGGTCTTGGAAGCACACGGCATCTATGAATTGGAGATCCGCTCTGTCCTGACCTGCCGAGCAAGAAACGGCGTCTGCTCCAAGTGCTACGGCATCAACCTCGCCATTGGCGAGCCTGTCGGCGAGGGCGAAGCCGTTGGTATCATCGCAGCACAGTCCATCGGTGAACCCGGTACCCAGCTTACCATGCGTACCTTCCATACCGGCGGCGTCGCCGGCGGAGATATCACCCAAGGTTTGCCCCGTGTCGAAGAACTGTTCGAAGCTCGCAAGCCGAAGAAGATGGCACAGCTTGCTGAAATTAGTGGTCGTGTCACCTTGGAGGAAAGCAAGCGGAGCACCGTCTGTAACGTCACCATTACTGCCGACGACGGCGAAGTGGTCACCTATGCATTGCCCTATAGCGGCGGTATCCGCTGTAAGAATGGCGACTATGTGAAAAAGGGTGACCAGCTTTCTGATGGTGCGCTCTCGCCCCACGAGGTTCTGCGGATTCGTGGTGTCTCTGCCGTTCACAACTATCTGATCTGTGAAGTACAGAAGCCTTACCGTCAGCAGGGCGTTGATATCAACGATAAGCATATCGAAATCATTGTCCGTCAGATGATGCGGAAGGTTCGTGTGGAGGAGGCAGAGGACTCTCAGCTGCTTTCCGGTGCAACCATCGAGGTTCTGGAATTCTTGGATGCCAAGGCAGCGGTGCAGGCTCGTATCGATGCCGGTGAAACCCGAGAGGATGGAACCACCCTGCAAATGCCCACGGCAACCCCGCTCCTCATGGGTATTACCAAGGCATCTCTGGCTACCGACTCCTTCCTGTCGGCAGCCTCCTTCCAGGAGACCACCAAGGTGCTGACCGAAGCCGCCATTAAGGGTAAGATCGACCACCTGATCGGTCTGAAGGAAAACGTCATCATCGGTAAGCTGATCCCTGCCGGTTCCGGTCTTGCTACCTATCGTCAGATGAACCCCAGAGAGGACGAGGAGGAAACCAAGGCACCGAAAACACCCTATGAGGCAGTGGCACACGCCGTCAGTGAACTGAGCCAGCCGCCCATTGAAGAGCCGGAGGAGGAAGTCCTTTCCATTGAGTTTGAGGAAGAGGATGACTTGGTTCTGGAGCCGGAAGCCTAATATGGAAAACAGCACAGAAGGTGTGCGATTAAGATAACGCAAAAAAAAACGGCTGTGGAAGAATTCCGCAGCCGTTTTTAAAATGCCGTTGCTTTTTCTTATCATAATCTGTTATAATGCTGTTTTAGAATGAAATAGAATGTACATTTATTGTAAAAGATTGCTTCTTTTTGTCAAAGGGCAAACAACAATGAGGAGGGGAGCTTTGTTCTCCCTCTGCTCGATCAATATTAGATAAGGAGAGATTCTATGAATCAATTCGGATCACTCCGGGCAAAATTACAGGAGAAGTTGCCCAACCTTACCCTAAGAGAGCAGGAGCCGATGGCACACCATACCACGTTTCGTGTAGGCGGCCCCGTCCCTCTTATGGCGTTTCCTCAGGATGAGGAAACCTTGCGTCAGATTTTAGTGCTGTGTGCGCAAGAGGGGATTCGTCCCTTTTTCTTGGGCAAGGGCTCCAATCTTCTGGTGTCGGATGCAGGCGCCGATGTCTTCGTTGTTAAAATTGCCGGTGTGCTGACAGACCTTACCATCACCTCTGCCTATGTTTTGACTGCAGGGAGCGGAGTTTCCATGGCGCAGGCAGCGAACTTCACAGCTGTGCACGGATTGGCCGGCTTGGAATTTGCCCACGGTATTCCCGGCACCTTGGGCGGTGGTGTTTTCATGAACGCAGGCGCCTATGGGCGAGAGCTGTCCGATCAGATTATTTGGGTGGACTGCTTGGATGAACAGGGGAACCCTCATCGCTTGGGCCCGGATGCGTTGCAGCTCGGCTATCGTCACAGTGTCTTTTCGGAGCTGCCTTGGCTCATCACCAGAATTTGCCTCCAGTGTGCGCCTGGATTTACAGAAGATATTCAGGAGAAGATAGCAAACTTGGCGAATCTCCGCCGTGCCAAACAGCCTGTTGAGTTTCCCAGTGCAGGCAGTACCTTCAAGCGCCCCGAGGGGCACTTTGCCGGTGCGCTCATTGAGCAGTGTGGTCTGAAGGGTCTGCGCATTGGCGGCGCACAAGTCGCTGAAAAGCACGCAGGATTTATTGTCAATGCCGGCGGGGCAACCTGTGAAGATATTTTGCAGCTCATGCGGCAAGTGCAGGAGACCGTAGAGAAGCGGACTGGGGTTCGTCTGGAGCCAGAGGTTCGCCTGTTGGGTTGCTCGTTAGAGAAAGGAAAATAACCATGGGTCATCACTTTTTTATGTTAATGTATGCAACCAGTGGAAATGAACGCAACGAAACACGTTTCCAGAGCTTTACCAAGGTGGAGGATGCGGTTTCCATGGTGCAGATTTGGCTGAAAAACTACTGTAGTATGGATTGCGTTCCAGTGGAACAGGAAGCCCAGCTGCGGGAGAAAAACGGCGGAACGCTTCCTGAAGATGTCTTTCTCTGTCCTGCGGTGAAAGAGCCGAAGGATTTGGAACAGTATAACGGCTTTTATAATTATGAGAGCTTGGGTGTTTTTAATTTGTTCCTCACGCCTGTATATGATACGGCTTCCGCAAAGAAATTCAAGGGCGGTATGATTAAGGAATTCGGGATTGACCAGGAATACAGCGACCGAGCCGATCGGATGCTTGCAAACCTCAACACCTTCGTAGCCTCCTTTGAGGATGAAAGCCTTGACTATGCCGAAGCGGAAAAGGAAATCGCCAAGTTTTTGCTGCAAGGCGGGTTTGATCTCTTTGACTTTGGAGAATATGTGCCCGATACCATCGTGATTCCGGGCGGCAGCAATGCCCAGTTCCATGATATCTAAGCAAGTATAAAATGAGTCACCATAGCCCTGTTTCCCTGTGCCACACGATTGGCGGGGAAGCAGGGCTTTTTTGCACACCTTATCCTCTCTCAGAATAGACTGAAGCAGGGGAAAACCGTACAGCAACCAAAGGGAACCTCTAAAACTGCCCGCACGCCATTCTGGTTGATCCTTTTCCTCCACTCGGCGGGGATTTTTCTTGAAATACGACAGTCGAAAAATCCCCTTGATTGACGAAAAAAATCTCCACCAGTCTGCCACACGTTCAGTTATTAGAGCTTCCGCAAAGAAAATCCCCCCAAAAACTCTCCGTTGCCACAGCGGGGGGTTCTCTTTCATCCTTGTGGCGGAACGGAGGATTTTATGGACCCATTGGAACGAGAACACAATTTTTGGGTGATTGGCGGTGATTTGCGCCAGCGTGCCTTAGCCCGTCTGCTGCGAGAGGATGGTCACACCGTCCACATAGCCGGACTGACGGGAGAGGGCTTGGAGCCAGAGCCATTGGGGAAGGAGCTGGGGTTAGCGCATTGCGTTATGCTCCCGCTGCCTGTCACAGGGACAGACGGTATCTTACACACACCCCTGACAGAGGAAACTATTTTGCTTTCCGACGTTCTTTCCCACATGGAGCCGCAGCAGATTCTATGCGGTGGCTTGGTTTCGGAGCAGGTAAGGCGGGCAGGAGAGCAGCGGGGCTTGCAGGTGTTTGACTATTACGCACGGGAGGAATGCATGGTGGCCAATGCCGTGCCGACGGCAGAGGGTGCAGTCCAAGTGGCGATGGGCGAGCTGCTCACTACGCTACACAGTGCAGCTGTGCTGATTTTGGGCTTTGGTCGTGTGGGAAAGCTGACGGCACATCGCATGGCCGCTTTGGGGGCACGGGTAACCGTATCCACACAGGGCTATGACGAATTGGCGTGGGCAGCAGCCTATGGGCACGAAACCATTCACCTGCAAAAGCTGTTTTATGAATTGGGTGGCTTTGATCTGATCGTCAATACCATTCCGGCTCTCGTTTTAGACCGTCGCCGACTACGTTGGGTGAATCCGGAAGCCTTTTTGTTGGATTTGGCATCGGCTCCTGGGGGAGTGGATCGAGAGGCAGCAAGAAAATTGGGTCTGCGTGTGCTGCAGGCACCCGGCTTGCCGGGACGCACGGCACCCGTGACAGCGGCGGCGGCCATTCGGGACGCCGTCTATCATATCCTATGGGAATTGGAGGTCAAACGATGAAGGATGCAAGGGTTGGATTTGCCCTCACAGGCTCCTTTTGTACCATAGAAAAAGCGCTTGGAGCAATGGAAGCAGCAGCGGCAGAGTATGCACAAATGATTCCCATTTTGTCTGAAACAGCAGCGGCAACAGATACTCGCTTCGGCAGAGCAGACGATCTGCGGCAAAGGGTGATGGATATTTGTGGACGGGGCATTATGGAAACCATACGGGAGGCGGAACCGATTGGTCCGCAGAAGCTTTTGGATGTATTGGTGATTGCCCCGTGTACGGGCAATACCTTGGCAAAGCTGGCCGCAGGCATTGCCGATACGGCGGTGACGATGGCGGCTAAGGCGCATTTGCGGAACGGACGTCCGGTCGTACTAGCGATATCCACCAACGATGGCTTGGCAGGGGCGGCGCCCAATATCGGGAGCTTGCTTTGCCGCAAACACTATTACTTTGTGCCGTTTTGTCAGGATGATCCCGAAGGAAAGCCTACGTCCTTGGTGGCGGATATGGAAAAGGTGGGAGAGACCATCGAAGCGGCCCTGGAGGGAAGGCAGGTGCAGCCACTGCTCTTAGCATCCCAATAGGGGTAATGAGGGACAAAAAACAGAGCAGCCCTGCATGGCGTGTCCATGCAGGGCTGCTCTGTTTTGCACAATAGGAAGAATAGATGGTTAGTTAGCGACCAATGGAGTCAAATTCGTCACAAATTTCCTTGGAGGGTGCTTTGGTGGCGAGGGAAACGGTGACAATGGCAATACAGGCAACTAAGAAAGCGGGGAGCAGCTCGTAGATTGCCCATGCGCCGCCCATGGGGGCAACCAAATACTTCCACACAAAGACCATCACGCCACCGGCAATCATACCGGCGAGGGCGCCTTGCTTGTTGGTGCGCTTCCAAAACAGGGAGAAGAGCATGACGGGACCAAAGGCGGCACCGAAGCCTGCCCAAGCAAAGGAAACAATCTTAAAGACGGAGCTATTCGGATCCCAAGCGAGGATCATGGCGATAATTGCAATGCCGATGACGGTGGAGCGTGCAGCGAGCATGGAAAGCTTGGGGCTGAGCTTGATGCCGAAGAAATCCTGCAAGAGGTCATGTGAGACACCGGAAGCGGCCGTCAGAAGCTGGGAGTCTGCGGTGGACATGGTGGATGCCAAAATACCAGCGAGCACGATGCCGGCAATCAGAGCGAAGAATACGCCAAACTGGCTGAGTAGGTCAGACAGGCGAATGATGATGGTTTCCGCTGCAGGAACGGTGGGCAGGAATTCAAGCTTACCGACCTGTGTGACGCTGTAGCCGATGATACCGATCAGGATGGCGATGAACATGGAAATCACGACCCAGACGGTGGCGATACGACGGGAGGTTTTCAGCTCCTTTTCATCACGGATGGCCATGAATCGCAGGAGGATATGCGGCATACCAAAGTAGCCAAGACCCCAAGCGAGGGTGGATACGATGCTGAGGAGGCCAAAGCTTTGGGCGGTGCCGGTGGCCATATCATGCCCCTGCATCAAATTGAGGTAACCGGGCAGGGAGGTGGCGTTTGCGACGACAATATCCCAGCCGCCTGCCTGCTGGATGCCAAAGAACACAATGAAAATCAGGGCAAAGGTCATGACGATGCTCTGAATGAGATCGGTGGTGGAAACGGCAAGGAAGCCGCCCAAGACCGTGTAGCCAATGACGACGATGGCACCGACGATCATGGCACCGTGGTAGTCCACACCCAAGAGGGAGTTGAACAGCGTGCCGATGGCTTTAAAGCCGGAGGCGGTATAGGGGATGAAGAAAATCAGAATGATGAGGGCTGAGATACAGGAGAGCAAATGCTTCTTGTCACGATAGCGGCGGGAAAAGAAGCTGGGGATGGTGATGCTCTCCAAACGGTCGGAGTATCGACGCAGACGCTTGGCGACGATGAGCCAGTTTAAGTAGGTGCCGATACCCAAGCCGATGGCAGTCCAGCCGACCTCGGCGACGCCGCAGAGATAGGCAAGGCCGGGCAGGCCCATGAGCAGGTAGCTGCTCATATCCGAGGCTTCGGCGCTCATTGCGGTGACGATGGGGCCGAGCTTTCGACCGCCCAGATAAAATTCGTTGGAGGACGAAGTTCCGCCTTTTCGGCTGAAGTAGACGCCCACCAGAACCATCGCAATCAAGTAGATGACGATGGCGGCTAAAATACAGATTTGTGCTGTGGTCATGTATGGGATCTCCTCTCTTTTCATGAGCATCCACCGACAGCTTTTCCACAAAACAGGAGGAAAAGAGGGGAAAACGGCAGAAGCTTTCTCCTATCATACCATGACTTTTTATAGAACGCAACGCAGAACGGAGTATAGACTATAGTCTATACTCCGTTCTGCACTTTTTATAAAATTAGTTGTAGTATCAATGCTTTTCTACTGTACTAACTCCTGTAATTTCGTCGGGAGAAAATCCACTTAGAAAGGTGGGCATGACTTGGCTTGCATAATCGGGGAGGGAGTAGTCGCCGCTGCAAAGGCACCAGTCATACATCAGCGCACGCTCACAAAGTGCGTAGAGCTTTACCATATCATTGGCGGTTTTGCTGCGGGTCAGTTCGCCCCGCTCCTGTCCGTTTACGATGATACGGCGCAGCAGACGGTAATAAATCCGCTTATGATCCAAGAGATGCCGTTCCCCATTGGTGACCAGCTGTGTGGACAACAAACGGGCGAGAAGATCCATGGAAACGCTGTTTTCCACCATCAGAAACAATTCTCGATTCAAAAAGAGAAGCTGCTGCATCGCAGGCATGGTCTGATCCATGGTCTCTTGCAGCGTGAGATATTTTTCATCAAAGAGATCACTCAAGGTGCTGAGAAGGGCATCCTTCCCGTCGAAGTAGTGATAGAAGGAGCCTTTGGAGGTGTGGGAGGATTCGATGATTTCTTCCACGGTGGTGTGCTCATAGCCCTGCTCATAAAAAAGCTGCCATGCCGCCGTGACGATCCGTCCTCTGGTGTTGCGGGGGGTCTTTTTTGCCATGCGATCCTCCTCTCCTCCGATCAGTGAAAATAGGCTTCAATTTCAGCACGGGTGGCGGTGACGGTGCCTTGAATCATGGTGGGCTGTC